>DATBXG010000403.1:0-8147 GCA_036514415.1 Paraburkholderia sp. | reverse complement strand
ATAATGACGCACAGTGATTCATAGTCAAGATAAGGAGTAAATCGTGCAGTCTCCGGTACCGAAAGGACTAGCCGCACTCACGGTTCTTACGTTCTCGTTGATAATCGCGGGCTGCGCCAGTACCGGGGGCATCGCACCGCAAGCGAAACAGGCCGAAGCGGCGCAACTCGACGCCGGTTCGGCGATCCGCGCGGCCAATACCGAAGCCGGCTGGCCCGCCAGCGACTGGTGGCGCGGCTATAACGACCCTCAACTGAACGCCTGGATCGAAGCCTCCGTGGCCGGCAACCCCTCGCTTGCCGCCGCCCAGGCGCGTGTGCGTGAAGCGCGCTCGATGGGGGGCGTGGCCCAGGCCGGCCTCCTGCCGCAAATCAACGGCAGCATGTCCATCCAGCGCCAGCAGTGGGCCGACAACATCTACTACGGGCCGGGCTCACTCGCGGGCACGAACACGTGGAACAACACGGCCACGCTCGGCCTGTCGTATCACCTCGACCTCTGGGGTCAGGACAAGAACAACGCCGAGCGCGCGCTGGACGTGGCCCATGCCACCGCCGCCGACGCACGCGCGGCCCAGCTCGAGCTCGAAGTCAACGTCACGCGTACCTACATCGAGATGTCGATGAACTACGCGCTGCTCGATATCGCAAAGCAAACGCTCGGCCAGCAGCAGCGGATTCTCGCGCTCGCGCAAAAGCGCCTCGCGGGCGGCATCGGCACGCAGCTCGAAGTGAGCCAGGCGCAAACGCCGCTGCCCGAGTACGAGCGCCAGATCGACGCGCTCGAAGAATCCATCGCGCTCGGCAAGAACCAGCTCGCGGCGCTCGCGGGCAAGGGCCCCGGCGCCGGTGAATCGATCGAGCGCCCTGCGCTCTCGCTCGCCGCGCCTGCGGGCCTGCCCTCGGCGTTGCCCGCCCAGTTGATCGGCTATCGCCCCGACGTGGTCGCGGCGCGCTGGCTCGTCGCCGCGCAGGCGCGCGGCATCGACGTCGCGAAGGCCGACTTCTATCCGAACGTGAACCTGCTCGTCTCGATGGGCGGCTACGCGGCGGCCGGCCCGCTGTTCCAGTTCCTCAAGTCGATGAGCGGCAGCTATGCGGGCGGGCCCGCGTTCTCGCTGCCGATTTTCGACGGCGGACGCCTGCGCGCGCAACTCGGCGCGCAGTCCGCCGCCTACGATATCGCGGTCGACCAGTACAACCAGACGATCGTCACCGCGCTCAAGGAAATCGCGGACCAGGTCGTGCGCATGCGCTCGCTCGCCACCCAGGAAGACGATGCGCACCGCTCGGTGGCAGCCGCGCAGCGCAACTACGATCTCGCGCAGGAAGGCTTCCGCCGCGGCCTCACCGACTACGTCAACGTGCTGATCGCACAGACGCAACTGCTGCGCGCACAGGAAGGCGTCGCGCACATCCAGGCCGAGCGCCTGACCGCGCATGCCACGCTCGTCGCGGCGCTGGGCGGCGGCATGATCGATGTGTCGAGCGACCCGGCGGCGAAGGGGCCGACCGAAGCCGAGCAACTACCCGCGCACGGCAAGAAGACACGCGCCGTGCCGCTGATGCCCGCCGCGCTGCTCGCGCCGCATTCGTCGCCTGCTTCGCCCGGGCCGGACGCCGCCGATGCAGGCGCATCGGGCGATGCCAGCGCAACCGGCGCCGCGCACTGAGGCAGCCGACCATGCAAGCGTCCACTTCCTCGCCCTCGCAGCCGGGCGGCCAGCGCCTCTACGCCGCGCTCGCCGACTGGGCGCGCACCGACGGCCTCGTCTGGATCTATCTCTTCAAGGCGATCGCCGCCGCGCTGCTCGCGCTCGGCATCGCGATGAAGCTCGATCTGCCGCAGCCGCGCACGGCCATGACCACGGTGTTCATCGTGATGCAGCCGCAAAGCGGCCCCGTGTTCGCGAAGAGCTTCTACCGGATCTGCGGCACGCTCGTCGGGCTCGTCGTGATGCTCGCGCTGATCGGCCTCTTCGCGCAGCAGCCGGAACTCTTCATCGTCTCGACGGCGCTGTGGGTCGGCCTGTGCACCGCGGGCGCCGCGCGCAACCGCAACTTCCGCTCGTACGGCTTCGTGCTCGCGGGCTACACGGCGGCGCTCATCGGCATTCCGGCCTCGCAGCATCCCGACACCGCGTTCATGTCGGCCATGACGCGCGTGGCCGAGATCTCGATCGGCATTCTCTGCTCGGGCTTCGTGAGCGCCGTGGTGTTCCCCCAATATACGGGCGAGCTGCTGCGCTCGAGCGTGCGGCGACGTTTCTCGTCGTTCGTCGACTACGTTTCGGCGGCGCTCGCCGGGCGCATCGACCGAACGCACATCGAAGCGAGCAATGCGCGCTTCGTCGCCGACGTCGTGGGCCTCGAGGCGAACCGCAGCATGGCCGTGTTCGAGTCGCCCGATGCGCGCATGCGCTCGGGCCGCCTCGCGCGCCTGAACAACGAGTTCATGACGGCCTCGACGCGCTTTCACGCGCTGCACCAGCTGATGAACCGGCTGCGCACAGACGGCTCCTCGGCCACCGTCGCGGCGCTGGAGCCCTACTTCCGCGAGATCGCGCCGCTCTTTGCGAAAGCGGGCGAGCCGGTGCTCACGGCCACCGACGCGTCGCACGTCTCGAAGCAGCTGGACGACTATCGTTCGACGCTGCCCAAACGCGTACGCGCCACGCGCGCCGAACTCGAAGCGCAAGGCGACGCCAACCTGCTCGACTTCGACACGGCGACCGAACTCCTCTACCGCTTCGTGCACGAGATGACCGAATACACGGCCACGTACGCCTCGCTCGCCGTCGATACGCACTCGCGGGAGAAGTGGATCGCGCGCTACGTGCCGAAGACGAACCTGATCGCGGCAGGCGTGGCGGGCCTGCGCGCAGCGGTCGTGATGACGCTGCTCGGCGCGTTCTGGATCGCCACCGCGTGGCCGAGCGGCACGAACCTCGTGCTCAACGCCGCCGCGACCTGCGCGCTCGCCTCGTCCGCGCCGCAGCCCTCGCGTATGGCGACGCAGATGGCGCTCGGCACCGTGCTCGCATCGGTCGTCGGGATGCTCCTCACGTTCGGGGTGTTTCCGCACATCGACGGCTTTGCGATGCTGTGCGTCGCGCTCGCGCCCGCGCTCGCGTTCGGCGTGTTCCTCACGACGCGCCCGAAATACGCCGGCTACGGCGTGGGCTACTGCATCTTCCTGTGCTTTCTCGCGGGCCCGGACAACGTCGTGCAGTACAACCCGAGCAGCTACATCAACGACGCGCTTGCGCTCGTCGCCTCGATGGCGGTCTCGGCCCTGGCATTCGCCGTGCTGCTGCCGCCCTCCACGCCGTGGCTGCGCCGGCGGCTCCTCGCCGACCTGCGCGGCGGCGCCGTGCAGGCTTGCCGCGCTCGCCTGAGTGGTCTGCGCAACCGCTTCGAAAGCGGCGCACGCGACCTGATGTTCCAGCTCTCGGCGATCGCCGGCAACGACGAAACGCAACGCCGCGACACGCTGCGCTGGCTCTTCTCGACGCTCGAAGTGGGCAACGCGGCGCTCGATCTGCGCCACGAGCTGGCCACGCTGCCCGCGCAGCCGCACAACGCGCCGGGAACGGCATGGCGCGTGGCGATCGACGCCACGCTCAAGGCCGTGGGCGCGCTCTTCGAGCGCCCGGGCAAGGCGCGTTACCGCGACGCGCTCGTCAAGACGGAACGCGCCATCGACGCCAGCCATACCGTGCTGCAAGGCCTGTGGAACCCGCCAGCCACGAGCGCAGCCGGGCACGGCGACCGCGGTGACGGTGCGCCGCGCGAAGCGCGCCACCAGCTGCAGCGCATCCGGAGCCATCTGCATTTCATCCGCACCGCGCTCATCGACCCGCAATCGCCGCTCGCAGCGTACGCGCTCAGCGACGGCGCGAATCCTGGCGTGAGCCAAGGAGTCAACCATGCCTCGTGACGTCGCGTTTCTCGACGCCTATATCCCGGCGATCGTGCTGCTCTTCATTCTGGGCGCCGCGATCACCTGGGTGCTCGATTCCGTGCTGGCCAGAACCGGGCTCTACCGGGTCGTGTGGCACCCGTCCCTCTTTCGCGTGAGCCTGCTCGTGGTCGTGTGCTGCGTGCTCGGGCTCGCCGTTTATCACTGAATGCGTCGCTGAATGCATTGCTGAACGAATCAACCGAATCATGACTATCCGCAACCTCATTGGCTTTATCGCGACGGCCATCATCTTCGTCGTCGCCATTCTGGTCGGGCGCGTCCTGTGGGTGCACTACATGGACGAGCCGTGGACCCGCGACGGCCGCGTGCGCGCCGAAGTGGTGAACATCGCCCCCGACGTCTCGGGCGCCGTGGTCGAACTGCCCGTGCGCGACAACCAGTTCGTGCACAAGGGCGACCTCCTCATGCAGATCGACCCCTCGCACTACCAGATCGCCGTGGAGCAGGCCGAGGCCGCCGTGGCCGCGCGCAAGGCCGAGCTGACGATGCGCCAGGACGACGCGCGCCGACGCGCCGACATGGACAGCGAAGTCGTCTCGGCGGAAAACCGCGAAAACGCCTCGCATACGGCAAATTCGGCGCAGGCGCAGTACCAGCAGGCGCTCGCCGCGCTCGACGCGGCAAAGCTCAACCTCGAACGCACGCGCGTGGTCTCGCCCGTGGACGGCTACATCACGAACCTGCAGGTGTTCCAGGGCGACTACGCGACCTCGGGCCAGGCGAAACTGGCCGTGGTGGACAGCCATTCGTTCTGGGTCTACGGCTACTTCGAGGAAACCAAGCTGCCGCACGTGAAGGTGGGCAACAAGGCCGACATCAAGCTGATGAGCGGCGGCACGCTCGAAGGCCACGTGGAGAGCATCTCGCGCGGCATTTACGATCGCGACAATCCGCAAAGCCGCGAACTGCTCGCCGACGTGAACCCGACCTTCAACTGGGTGCGCCTCGCCCAGCGCGTGCCGGTGCGCATCCACATCGACAAGGTGCCGGACGACATGGTGCTCGCCGCCGGAACGACCTGCACGGTGGTCGTGAAACCGGGCACGTGATCAAGCACGCTGGCCGCGCACGCGCCGCCAGCCGAGGCACGCAAAAAAAGGGGACCGCCAGCCTGGCGTTCCCCTTTTTGTTGCCGCACGTGAGCGAACTATTAGCGAATGCCGCACATTGATCCAAAGCGGGTACGCGTGCCGCGCTCGCGGCCATAATGGACAACCCGCGTTGCCCGCGCACGTTGCGCTGCACTATGCTGAAAAACCAGCGCCAGATCCGGCCGCTCGAATCATCGGCTGCAACGTCGGCCGCACCACGGCACGAGTGAGGACCACCAGCACGGGAGGAAGGCAGTCATGCGTTACCGCGATTTTCACCGCGAATCGATCGCGCACCCCGACGACTTCTGGCGCCGCGAGGCCGAGCGCATCCACTGGCAGACGCCATTCGACCAGGTGCTGGACCGCTCGAACCCGCCGTTCGCGCGCTGGTTCTGCGGCGGCCGCACGAACCTGTGCTTCAACGCCGTCGACCGCCATCTCGCGGCGCGCGCACACCAGAACGCGCTCGTCTACGTTTCGACCGAGACCGGCATCGAGCGTCACTACACCTACGCCGACCTGCACGCCGAAGTCAACCGCATGGCCGCCGTCATGCGCTCGCTTGGCGTTGCGCGCGGCGAGCGCGTGCTGATCTATCTGCCGATGATTCCCGAGGCCGTCTTCGCCGTGCTCGCCTGCGCGCGCCTGGGCGCGATCCATTCGGTGGTGTTCGGCGGCTTCGCGGCGCCGAGCCTCGCCGCGCGCATCGACGACGCGAAGCCCGCGCTGCTTGTCACCGCCGACGCCGGTGCGCGTGGCGGCAAGGTGATCGACTACACGCCGCTCGTGGACGAAGCGATGGCGCGCGCCGAACACGCGCCGCCCAAGGTGCTGCTGATCGACCGCCAGCTCGCGCCCGAGCGATTGAGCGCGCCGTATCTCGTCGCTTACGAGCCGCTGCGCGAGCAGCACTACGACGTGCAGGTTCCCTGCGAATGGCTCGAATCGAACGAGCCTTCATACATCCTCTACACCTCGGGCACGACGGGCAAACCCAAGGGCGTGCAGCGCGATGTGGGCGGCTACGCGGTGGCGCTCGCGGCTTCGATGGAATACATCTTCGAGGGGCGCGCCGGCGACACCCTGTTCACGGCGTCGGACATCGGCTGGGTCGTGGGCCACAGCTACATCATCTATGCGCCGCTGCTCGCGGGCATGACCACCGTGATGTACGAGGGCACGCCTGTGCGCCCCGACGGCGGCATCTGGTGGCGCCTCGTCGAACAGCACCGCATCAACCTGATGTTCACCGCGCCCACGGCGATCCGCGTGCTCAAAAAGCAGGACCCGGCGCTGCTGCGCGCCGCCGACCTTTCGAGCCTGCGCACGCTCTTTCTCGCGGGCGAGCCGCTCGACGAGCCCACGGCCGAATGGATCTCGGACGCGCTGGGCAAACCCGTCGTGGACAACTACTGGCAAACGGAGACCGGCTGGCCGATGCTCGCGATCCAGCGCGGCGTGGACCCGCTGCCGCCAAAGCTCGGCTCGCCCGGCGTGCCCTGCTACGGCTACGACCTCGTGCTGCGCAACGAGCATACGGGCGAGCCCTGTCCGCAGGGCGAGAAAGGTGTGATCACGCTCGGCTACCCCCTGCCGCCCGGCTGCATGCAGACCGTCTGGGGCGACGATGCGCGCTTCGTGAAGACCTACTGGGAGAGCGTGCCCGGCCAGCAGGTGTACTCGACCTTCGACTGGGGCGTGCAGGACACGGACGGCTACGTGACGATCCTCGGCCGCACCGACGACGTCATCAACGTGGCGGGCCATCGCCTGGGCACGCGCGAGATCGAAGAGGCGATCTCGTCGCACGCGGCCGTCGCGGAAGTGGCCGTGGTGGGCGTGAGCGATGCGGTGAAGGGTCAGGCCGCGCTGGCTTTCGTCGTGCTGCGCGACGCGAATGCAGCGGCCAATCCGGCCGACGCGGAGAAGCTTGCAGCGGCGTTGGCCGCGACGGTGGACCGGCAGCTCGGCGCGATCGGACGGCCCGCGCGCGTCCACTTCGTGCCGACGCTGCCGAAGACGCGTTCCGGCAAGCTGCTGCGCCGCGCGATCGCGGCGCTTGCCGAAGGACGCGATCCGGGCGACCTGCCGACCATCGAGGATGCCTCCGCGCTGCAGTCGATCCGCGCGGCGGTGAGTTCGGATAGCAGCGCGGGCAACGGCTGAGCGGGGCCCGCTGGCCCGCGGTTGGCACTATTTGCCGCTATCGGCCAGTCAGCGCGCGAGCGGCCGGTATCCGGCGAGAAAGCGCTTGAGGATGCCCGTCGAGTAAGTGCCCGCGATATCGGTGAGGAAGCTCGAGAACGACGTGCTCGCGTGCTCGTCGGCGGTATCGGAGATCGTGCGCACCACTGCGCAGGGCACGTCGTACTCGTGGCAGACCTGGGCAATCGCCGCGCCTTCCATCTCGACCGCGAGCGCATCGGGCAACTGCGCGCGCAGCGCGGCCACGGCGGCGGCGCTCGCCACGAACTGGTCGCCGCTGATCACGAGCCCGCGATGCACCTGCGGCAACGCGGTTTCGAAGCGCGGCAGCGCGGCCTGGTAGCGCGCCTTCAACTCCGCGCCCTCCTCCGCGATGAACCGCTCACATGCAACGGCAAGCGCCTCGGCCAACGCATGGTCGGCGTCGAAGCGCGAGCGCGCGAGGAGCGGAATCTCGTGACGCGGGAACAGCGGCTCGGCGTTCATGTCGTGCTGGAGCAGCGTTTCGCCCACCACCACGTCGCCTACGTGCACAGCCGCGCCCACGCCGCCCGCGACACCCGTGAAGACGATCGCTTCCACGTCGAACGCATGGATCAACGCGCTCGCCGTGGCCGCCGCCGCGACCTTGCCGACGCGTGCGAGCGTCACCACGCACGGCGCGCCGTGCACGGTGCCGACGTGATAGTCGCGCCGGCCGAACGTGTGCGTGCGCACGCCCGATTCGGCCTGCATCGCCGCGATCAGATCGCCGAGTTCCTGGGGCAGCGCGGCGAGCACGCCGAGCGGGCGGGCGGCATTGCCGCTCGCTTGGGTCGAGAGATTCATCTTCGAATAATTTCCGTCTGAGTCGTTTGAGGCTGA
>DATBXG010000402.1:0-2031 GCA_036514415.1 Paraburkholderia sp. | reverse complement strand
CTCCCGCTCGTCGAGCCGGCGGCCGGCTGGCCTGCCGTGTGCGCCGTGGTGCCGGCGCGCAACGAGGCCGACGCGATTGGCGAGGCCGTCAGCTCGCTGCTCCAGCAGGCCTACGGCGGCGAGTTTCACGTCATCGTGATCGACGACCACAGCACCGACGGCACCGCCGAAGCCGCCCGCGCCGCTGCGCTCGCGCTGCAGTGCCCGGAAAAGCTCAGCGTGATTACGGCCAAGCCGCTGCCGGCGGGCTGGTCAGGCAAGGTCTGGGCGCAGTCGCAGGGCATCGAGGCCGTGCGCACGCTCAAGCTTCCCGCCGACTACCTGCTGCTCACCGACGCCGACATCGGCCACCCGCCCGAGGCCGTCGCGCAACTCGTGGTGCGCGCGCAGGCCGAGGGCCGCGACCTCGTCTCGCTGATGGTGCGGCTGCGCTGCGATTCCGTCTGGGAAAAGGCGCTGATTCCGGCGTTCGTGTTCTTCTTCGCGAAGCTCTACCCGTTCTCGTGGGTCAACAATCCGAAGAACCGCACGGCGGCCGCGGCCGGCGGCTGCATGCTGGTGCGCCGCCAGGCGCTCGAAGAGGCGGGCGGCATCGAGTCGATCCGCGCCGAGCTGATCGACGATTGCAGCCTGGCCGCGCGCATCAAGCACCGCGGCGAAGGGCGTCATGCGATCCGGCTCGACGTGGCGGCGAAGAGTGTATCGCTGCGCCCGTACGATTCGTGGAAGGACATCTGGAACATGATCGCGCGCACGGCGTTCACGCAACTGCACTACTCGGCGTGGCAGCTCGCGGGCACGCTCCTTGGCATGACGGTCATCTATCTCGCGCCGCCTGTGGTCGCGCTCGTGCTCGGCCCGAAGGGCTGGCCTGCGTGGATCGCCTGGGCGCTGATGTGCTGCGCCTACTCGCCCATGCTCGCCTACTATCGGCGCTCGCCGCTGTGGGCGCCGTTCCTGCCGCTCGTCGCGCTGTTCTACGTGGGCGCGACGTTCGCCTCGGCGTGGCGCTTCTGGCGCGGCAAAGGCGGACAGTGGAAGGCGCGCGTGCAGGCGCCGGTGCAGGGGCGTTGAAGCGTTTGCAGCCAGGCGCTGCGAATGAAAAAAGCCGTCGGTTTCGACGGCTTTTTCGTTTTTTCGCTACCCGCTCGCGCGTTAGCGCTGCGTGAGCATCATGTACATCTGCACGACGATGTCGGGCGAGAACGTGAACGGCACCCAGCCGTGGCCCGTGTGGCGCAGCACCAGCAGGCGGTCGCCGTTGGATTGTTTCTGCACGGCCATCATCGGATTCTTCGTCGATGCGAAACGCCAGCCTTGCGGAATGCCGGGCGGCGGTTCGGGCTGCATCGAAGCGCGTGCGTTCGACAGCTCCTCGATCATCTGGCCGACTTGCAGCGCGTTGAGCGTCACCGTCTGGCCGCCGATCGTCAGCGTGATCTCGTTCTGCGACGGGCGAGCCACGTGCAATTCAGGCTGCGCATGCGCAGCGTTGGCCGCCTCGGCAGCGGGTTCGATGGCTTCGGCAGTTTCGGTCACGGTTGCATTGGCGGCTTCAACGGGTTCTGCGGGCGCGGCGGCAACGGCAACATCCGCGGCCGTATCGACGGCAACGGATTGCGGCTGCTCAGCGACGGCTTGCTCCGCTTCGCTGCTTGCAACGGGAGATTCCTGCTGGGGAACTGCGGCGGCGCGTTCGTCGGCGCGCGGTGCGTGCGCGGCGGCGGCGGCCTGAAGGAGCTGATCGACGCCCGCTTCGAGCACGCCAATCTGGTCTTGAAGATTCATGCGAGCTTCTCAGGTAAGACCTGCGATTTTACCCGTAGCTCGCGTGCATTGCCCTTTAGGCGTTGTACGCATGTTGCAAGAAAAGTTGTAACAGTTTCCTCAGCTTCCCTCATTTGGCGTTCAGATACCCGGCCTCGCGGAACCACGCGAGCGCGTCCTTCAAGCCCTCGCGATACGGCCGCGCGCGATAACCCAGCTCGCGCTCCGCCTTCGCCGACGTGAAATACATCTTGTTTTTCGACA
>DATBXG010000401.1:0-5262 GCA_036514415.1 Paraburkholderia sp. | reverse complement strand
CTGAAGCGATATTCCTCCGGCGTGACTTGCGCACCGCGATGGCCTTGCAGCAGCACCACGAAGAACAATATCGCCGAGGTCACGAGGATCAGCCCGCCAATGGCTGAGAGCACCACGAGCGCGCCCTGGCCCGCCAGTGCCGGGTCGCTGTAGTCGTAGTAGGCCATGCGCCGCGGCATGCCCATGAGGCCGACCAGGTGCCACGGGAAGGTCGTGACGATCATGCCGATGAACCACAGCCACAGCTGCCAGCGCATGAGGCGCCAGTTGGTGAGCGCGCGGCCCGTGATCTGCGGCCAGAGATCGTAGGCGATCGCAAAGTACATGATGACGATGGCGCCGCCAAAGATCAGGTGAAAGTGGCCCGTGATCCACTGCGTGTTGTGCACCGGCTGGTCGAGCTGATAACTCATGTTGATGAGGCCGCCCGCGCCGCCGAAACCGAGCATCACGAACGAGAACGCCACGGCCAGCATTTGCGGGTTGTCCCACGGCAGCTTCGCGATCCAGCCGAACGGCCCCTTGCCGCCGCGCAGTCGCCCGGCGATTTCGACCGACGCGCAGATCGTGAACACGGTGAGCAGCGTGGGCACTGAGACGAGCGCCGTGAACACCGACTGCACGAACTTGAAGCCCGAGCCCACCTGCGGGTCGGTGAAGAGGTGGTGTATGCCGATCGGCATGGCCACCACGAGGAACAGGATGAACGAGATGCGCGCCATCACGTCGCTGTAGAGCCGCCCGCCGATCGCACGCGGAATGATCGTGTAGTAGGCGATATAGGCAGGCACGAGCCAGAAGTAGACGATGGCGTGCAGCGTCCAGGAGAAGAACACGCGCGCGAGGCCCGCGTCGATGGTATTGCGCCAGCCGAACGCGACGGGCAGGATCTGGAACAGCACTTCGATCGCCGCGCCCACCGCGGTCCAGCCCCACAGATACGCGCCCGCCGTGGTCGCGAACATGGCGAGCGGCACCGGCTTGCCGCGATTCTCGCGCTTCCAGATGGCGCAGTTCACACCCATGAGCGCGACCCAGACCCACGAGCCCACCACCACGAGCACGACGCCGAGGTAATAGAACACGTTGCCGATCATCGGCGGGTAGAACGTGTAGAGCACCGAGGCGAGACCGAGCGCGACGGGCACCGAGGCCGTGACCGCTCCGAGGGCGAGCAGGATGAAGCCGAGCCAGGCCCAGCGCACGCCCACGAGCGGGCGCTTCAACGCGAGTTCCGTGACCGCGTAGCCGAAGCCCATCGCAATGAGCGTGGGGAAGACGTAGCCCATCACGGTGCCGTGCTCCGTGACCGAGCGGTAGTACAGCTCGGGGTCCTTGAGCCACGGGTGCAGCGGGCTGCGCACGAACATCTGCCACGCGCCGAGCAGCAGCGCCACACCGAACACGATGAACGCGAGCCAGAAGTGGGCGAGTACGAGTCGCTTGTTATTTAACACAGCTGAGTCTCCGCGCTGAGTTGCCAGCCTGATTCGCCATCTGCATGAAGGTGTCCTTGTCGACGACCTTCACGTGCGCCCACATGCCCTGGTGGCCCGTGCCGCAGTATTCGTGGCACGGCATCAGGTGGTCGGCGGGCTTGTCGAAGGTCGTGCGGAACGTCGAGATGTAGCCGGGCTCGACCATCGAGTTCAGGTTGGTGCCGGTGACGAGAAAGCCGTGGATGACATCGGCGCTCGTGGCGCGGAACGTAATGGGCGTATTCACCGGCACGACGATGCATTGCGGCGTGAACGAGTACTGCTGCGCGAGGATGCGCACCGTCACGGAGCCGTCGGTCTCGACAGCGGTGCCGAGGTTCGTTTCGACGAATTCGCCGGAGACATGCAGCGTTCCCGGATCGACGAGTTCGACGCGCGAGGGCGGCATCATGGCCCAGTGCAGGCCGGTGAAGACCACCATGGCCACGAACACGGCGACGAGCGCCACCATGAGTGCCGCCCAGCGGCGCTCGACGCGCGCGGCGACTTCGGCACTGGCATGGTTATCGAGGGGGTTCGACATGAGGCCGGCCTTTTCTTGTCTGTCTGAGCTATTGGATGACGCCGCGCGGCAGGAACACGATGAAGTAGAACGCGAACCAGAGCGCGGTCACGATGGCGGTGGCGACGCCCGCGAGCGCGAGCGCGCCGCCCGGGCCGTCGCGCACGATCTCGTCGACCTGTTCGTGTTGCGGGCGCTCGCCCGGTTGTTCGGGTACGGGTGTCTCGATCATCGCAGCCTCAGAAGAGCGGCGCGGAACGCAGCGCGTTCACTTCGTGCTCGGAAACCGGCGTGCCGTGGTTGCCCCACGCCGTGCGGATATACGTGACCACGGCCGCCACCTCTTCATCCGAGAGCGACTGCGCGAAGGGCGGCATGCCATACGGCATGGGGTTCTTCCTCGTGCCTGGCGCGTAGCCGCCATTGAGCACCATGCGGATGGGGTTCACGGCCGAGTTCATCTGGATCGACTGGTTGTTGGCGAGCGGCGGGAAGTGCGGGAGCTTGCCCTGGCCTTCGGCCGCATGGCAGATCGCGCATTGCGCCTCGTAGATCTTCTTGCCGAGCGGCACGAGGCGGGCGGCTTCCTCCGTCACGAAGCTGCTCTTCGGCGACTTGTCGACCTCGGTGTTGTGGCCGGGCAGCGACTTCAGGTAGACGGCCACGGCGCGCACGTCGTCTTCCGTGAGGTACTGGAAGCTGTCGTAGACCACTTCGGCCATGGGCCCGTACACGGCCCCGCGTTTGGACACGCCCGCATGCAGCAGATCGACGATGTCCTCGATGCTCCAGTCGCCGAGGCCGGCCTCCTTGTTCGAGGTGAGCGAGGGCGCGTACCAGTTCTGCACGGGAATCAGGCCGCCCTGAAACTCCTTCGAAGGCGTGTTGCCGCCCAGCGCGTTGATGGCCGTGTGGCACATCGTGCAGTGGCCGAGGCCTTGCACGAGATACGCGCCGCGATTCCACTCGGCGGACTGCGTGGGATCGGGCTTGAACTCGCCCTGGTTGAAGAACAGCGTGCGCCAGCCGAGCAGCAGCGCGCGCTTGTTGTACGGGAAGCGCAGGTCGTGCGGCCGGTTCGCCTGATGCACGGGGGGCGTCGAGAGCAGGTACGCGAAGATGGCGTCCGAGTCCGCGCGCGTGACCTTGGTGTAGGAGGCGAACGGCATGGCCGGGTAGAGCAGCGTGCCGTCGCGCGATTTGCCTTCGTGCAGCATGCGGTAGAACTCATCGGCCGTCCACGAGCCGATGCCGTATGTCTTGTCCGACGAGATGTTCGGCGTATAGAGCGTGCCGAACGGCGTTTCCATCGGCCGGCCGCCGCCGAACATCTGCTGGGAAGGCACCGTGTGGCAAGCAATGCAGTCGCCCGCGCGGGCGAGGTATTCGCCTTTCGCAATCTGTTCGGCGTTGCTCGCCACCGGCTTCGCATTGGCCGTGGCCGCTGCGGCGGCGGCGCGTGCGGCGTCGGCCGAGTTGGCGCTGGGCGCGCCCGTTTGCGCAAGCGCTGCGACTGCGCCCATCAATAGCGAGGCGGCTGCGAGCGAGACGCGCGTCGCCAGCGGCGCGCCGGGCGACCTGAGAAACGGCCTGACAAACGGACTGAGAAGCGGCCTGACAAACGGCCTGAGAAGCGGCTTGGGCGATGACGGGAGAAGGGATCGAAGTCTGCGCACGTCGAGGCCCCGGCTAGTTATGGACGCTGCCGCACGCGAGCGGCAGCGACGAGGGCGCCGCTGGCGTCGTATCGGCAGGCGCGGGTTGCGACGAGAGCCAGGCCGCGATCGCGGTGATGTCGCGGTCGGCGAGACGGGTGGCGATGTCGTGCATGCAGTCCGGCGCGGCGGCGCGGCGCGTGCCGTAGCGGAAGGCGCCGAGCTGCGCGCTGATGTAGTTCACATGCAGGCCCACGAGACCGGGAATGGCCGGCTGCATGCCCGTGAGCGAGGCGCCGTGGCAGCTCGCGCACGCGGGCAGTTTGCGTTTGGTGTCGCCGTTCATGACGAGCGACTTGCCGAGTGCGAGCGTGGCAGCGTCGACCGTGGGTTTGGCCGGCGGCGGATAAGGCGGATGCTCCTGCGCGAAGAACTCGGCGATCTGCTTGAGATAGGCGTCGGGCAGATACGCCAGCAGATAGTTCATGGGCGGATAGCTGCGGCCGCCGTCGCGGAAGGCAATGAGCTGATTGAACAGGTAGCCCGCCGGCTTGCCCGCGAGACGCGGGAAGTAGTCGTTGTCGGTGCCTTCGCCTTGCTTGCCGTGACAGGCCGCGCAACCCATCACGCGGGCCTGCATCGTGTCAGGCGCGGGCTCGGCGGGCGGCGCCGCGAGCAGCGGGGCCCATGGCAGCGCGAGCGCAAGGATGAGGAGGACGATGCGGTTTCTCAATGATTCCCTCGTTGCGGATTGTGACGGCACAACGCGTTGCGATTCGATATCAGTTGAGGCGTCGTCCGTGGGGATTCTCATTTTCAATAACGGCCGGGCGCGCACCTTCTGGATCACATTATCGGAGAAAAATGAAAATTAGCGCCACGAAGATGTGCAAAAAATTTCGCGGCGCACGGTCGCAGGGCATAGATGTTTGCTAACACAACGACAAGCGAGTTGTGCATGCGGCGGGAATTGAATCGGAGTGCGAAATAAAACCCCGGCGCTGGCGTTGCTGGTACACCATGCAAACGTTTGCCGCAGACGCCGCAGGTGCGGCGAGGCGCAGTCATCTGATGTCATCGGTCAGTTCGATATGGGCAATGCCAGCGTGCAAATGACGCTTGTGTGGGCCCGCCGTGGGGTTGTCCGACAACGTATAATGCAACCATAAACGCATATCGAGCCAAGGAGAGCCACATGGCGGAGTCGCTTGCCACGCCCATCGCCGCGCGTAGCCGCAATCTCGCCGAGCAGGTCGTCAACTTCATCAGCGAGCAGATCGCCTCGCGCGCGCTCAAGCCCGGCGACAAGCTGCCCACCGAAAGCAACCTCATGACGCAACTGGGCGTGAGCCGCACGGTGGTGCGCGAGGCCATCTCGCGGCTGCAGGCCATGTCGGTGATCGAGACGCGTCACGGCATCGGCAGCTTCGTGCTGGAGCCGCGCCGCGAGCCGCTTGATCTCGACGTCGTGCCGGCCAGCACGCTCAACGATGTGCTTGCCGTGCTGGAGCTGCGCATCAGCCTCGAAACGGAGTCCGCGGGACTCGCCGCCCAGCGCGCGAGCGAGCGCGACCTGACAGGCATGCGCGCCGCGCTCGACGCGCTC
>DATBXG010000400.1:0-4864 GCA_036514415.1 Paraburkholderia sp. | reverse complement strand
GAGAGCGCGGGCACGAGCCGCTCACGCCACTCGGGCACGAACTGAAGCGTGGGGTTGAGCACGAGCAGCCGCTCGATCAGCGTGTGGATTTGCGGCGATTCCGGCGCCTGGTTCGCTCGGGCGCGCGGCCAAAGCCTGTCGAGGATGCTCATGGAAAACTCCGTTGCAGACCGCTCAGGCGCAGCCGCCAGCAGCGACGACGCGAAGGTGTGCCGACTGGCGCAGTGCCGTGCAGTGTTGGTACAGTAATGGCAAACAAGCCGCAGCACGCGCGACGAAGCCTCGTGTCGCAAATGACTATACCGCGAATCGCAGCGCGCTCGCGTGAACGCCGCCGCGCCGCAGCAATGGCATACGCCGCGCTCACGCTCCCGAAAACACTCACCTTCGTGCCGCGCGACGTGGGACACATGCGCTTGAACGTCGCGGCTGCACATGCTCGACGGGCGGCTACGCCTACCATTTCGCGCAAGCGGATTAACGTTATGCAGAACTGAACGTTCCAGTGGAGTCCTGTTCGGACGCGACGACCGCATCACGCCGAAGTCGCTCGACGCGCAAGCATTCGATCCGAAGCATCCCGACTACACGTTCTGAAACCTGGGGCGAAAGAAGAAAGGTGAGGCTTTTCGGGAGGAGCGCATGAGACTCGACTCCTGGAAGTCCTCACCTATGTTTGCAGCGGTGAACTCACGATGCGGCGGATGGCTCACCGCCGCGCGCGTTCAGCGATACTTCTGCAGTTCGGGATCGGTGATGGGCTGCGCCGGCAGGTTCAGCAGGCCCGGCAACTGGCTCAGCTTCGGCAAGCCGCTGATATTGGCCCAGCGCCCGCCCGAGCCCTGATAGACAAGCGTAGGCGTGCCGTCGAAACCGAGGTCCTGGAACAGCTTGATGTTGTTGTCGAGCTTGTTCTGATCGGCGGCGGGAACGTGCGCGAGCGGTGCGATTCCGCCCGACTCGTCTTTCACTGAGTAATGCGTTTCGAGCTCCTTGAGCAGCGCAGCGCCGTCTTTCGCCTCCAGCAACGCGGCGGCCTTGCCCGCCGAATCGGGCTTCAGAAAACCCATAGGAATCCAATGCACCTGGAGGCCCGCCGTTTCATACGGTTGCAGCGCTTTCCACACCAGGTGACAGTAAATACAGTTTGGGTCCATGAAGACATAAAGCGTCGACTTTACGTTCGACCCGCTCGCACCTTCGACAATCGCACTCGCATTCTGGAAACTTGCTGCGGCCGTTGCAGGCAGCCAGGTGGGCTGAGGAGCATCGGCAGCCATGGCGCCAGCGCTCATGGCCAGTGCGCCCGCGGCGATCAGCATGCGTGTGAACTTCTTCATTCTTTTCCTCTGGCTTGGGGTTTCGCGGAGCTTCGCGCCCTCGAACGCGAAGCCCTGTATCTTAGGGTCGGGCCGTGGCGCGTCACTGACACCAATATGGCAAAGCGGACAGGTTGACGACAAAGGTGAGGGTTTGCGGGAGGCCGTTGCGCCCTAGAACTTGAACCGCAACTGAAACCCGATGGTAAACGGCAGATCATCAGACGGAATCGGCGGGATGACGATGAAGTTCACGCCCACGCGCTTGTACGCGACCATCACGATAGGCGCGACCACTGGCCCGATCGTATGGTCGTGGCCGAGCCCCCAGTTGCCGTAGTTGTAGCCGGAGATGATGCCGCCCATCGCCGCGAGACGCACGAAGCCCCAGTGCAGGAACTCGGGCGCCCACACCGCGCCGCCGTAGTACGAAGGCCGGCGCAGCGAGTTGCGAAAGCCGCCTGCGGTGAGCGCCCACGTATCGCCGGGCCAGCATTCGATGCCGAGACCCGGGTTGAACTGTTCGAAGTCCTTGTCGGGATGGATGTGGTACGAGCCCACCATGGCGTCCACCCAGAGGCCCGAGCTACACCAGTTCGCCGCGTGCGCCGGGCGCGCCGTGCTGAACAGCAACAGCGGCAGGAGCAGCAGGGCCGCCGCCGCGCCGCATTTGGTCTTCTTCGCTTCCGCTCCCGATTTCGTTATCGTTGCCGCGCCACCTTGCTTCTGCCAAAACCGCATGGGCTCTCCGTCCTTTCTTGCGCCGATCCTTATGGGGTCGTCTATCTTCTGGTTGCTGGTTCAGGGTGAATGACGAACTGTACCGCAACCCGATGCGTGCGCAATGGAGTCCAGGCTCGGATCGGGCGACTCGCTCGCCGCGGGTATGCTGCCAGCGGCGTGAGTCGTCCCGATGAAGGCAGCGCGTCAGAGACCGAGGTCGGAGAGGCCCGGATGATCATCGGGGCGGCGCCCGAGCGGCCAGCGGTAGAGGCGATCCGCCTCGCGGATCGGCAGGTCGTTGATGCAGGCGTGGCGGTGGGCCATCAGGCCGTTCGCATCGAATTCCCAGTTTTCGTTACCGTACGAACGGAACCAGTTGCCCGAATCGTCGTGCCATTCATAGGCGAAACGCACCGCAATGCGATTGTCCGTGTACGCCCACAGTTCCTTGATCAGGCGATAGTCGAGTTCGCGCGCCCACTTGCGCGTGAGAAACGCGACGATCGCCTCGCGGCCCGTCACGAACTCCGCGCGATTGCGCCACACGCTTTGCGGCGTGTACGCGAGCGAAACGCGCTGCGGGTCGCGCGTGTTCCAGCCGTCTTCGGCGGCGCGCACTTTCTGTATGGCGCTCTCGCGCGTGAACGGCGGCAGCGGCGGGCGCACTTCGGTCGAATCACTCATGGTCTTTCTCCTTGCGATGGCTGGCGCGGTGCAACGGTGCGCCCAATGTGGACCGACTTCGAGACTTGCGTCGGAAATCGGCAGTGCTTGATGGCGCGAGCGCCGCGAGCAGCGATCGGCCGGCCGCGCGTGCATCGAGCGCGGCATCGGCGTCGCCGCTCACGAGCGCCACGCCGATTGCGCCGTCGATCAGGATCAGCCATTGGCGCGCGAGCCGTGCGGCAACACGGCGATCGGCGCCTGCCGCTGCGGCCCACGCATCGCTTTGCTCGCGCACGAATTCGAGCAGGCGTTCCTTGTGGTGTCGCGCGACCACGCGCACAGGATCGTCGGGCGAGGCGATTTCGCCGGCGGCATTGAGGAACGCGCAGCCGTGAAAGACGTCTGACCCGAACCATTCGCGCAATACGTCGAACATGCCGATGAGGCGTGCCTGCGGCGTGCGCCCGCGCGCGAGCGTGCCGGCGACGAACCAGCGCATCCAGCGCTCGTCGCGCCGCGAAAGCGCAGCCGCGACGAGCGCGTCCTTCGAGTCGAAATACGTGTAGAAGCTCTTGCGCGCCGCGCCCGCCGCGCGGACGATTGCGTCGACACCCGTTGCGTGGATGCCGCCCGCATAGATCAGCGCCTCGGCGGCGTCGAGCAGGCGCTCGCGCGCGTCGGCCTCACGCGCTTCAGGATTCGGGACGGCGGGTGTGTTCATGGCTTCGTTCGGTCAACCGCATTGCGTGGATCATCTGGAGAATGATCGTTCTCCCAGTACGCAATGTAGAACGATCATTCTCCCATGTCAAGATGCGTTGCTGTCGCGCGCGCCGCTTAGGTCGCGCCGGCCGTTTACGCGGCCCGTAAGTAAGGGACCCGAGACCACCGCCCCGACAACCAGCGCGAGCCCCATCGCGCGCGTGGGGGTGAACGGCTCGCCCAGCAGCAGCGTGGCGAGCGCGACGCTCGACACAGGCGCCACTGCCGTGAAGACGGCGGCCTCGCCGCCGGGCACGCGCGCGGCGCCCGCGTACCAGAGCCAGAATCCACCCACGGTCGGCACGAGCGCGTAATACGCCACGCCGAGCAAGGCGTGCAATGGCACGGCATGGGCCGCGCCGAGCCAGCCAGGCAGCGCACACGCGCCGGAAACGACGAAGCCGAGGCCCGTCATCGCGGCAGCCTGCGCAAGCGGCGGCCACGGCTGCGAAAGCCGCTTGTTTAGCAGGACGAACAAGCTTTCACAGACGACTGCGCCGAGAATCATCGCATCACCCGTGAGCGAGCGGACGCCGTCGCGATGCTCCCCGGGTGCGAGCGTGACCATCGCCACGCCGAGGCTCGCGATCGTCACCGAGGCGAGCGTGCTCGCACGCAGCCGCTCGCCGAGCACCAGCGCCGCCGTCAACGCGCAGACGGCTGGCAGGGTCCCGAGGATGATGCCGGCGTCGCTCGCGGAAGTGCGCTGCGTGCCGGCGATCAGCAAGACCGTATAGCCGACGCTGCCGATCGCGGCCTGGGCGAGGAGCAGCAGCGCGTCGCGCAGGCCCGGGCGCGGAAACGCGGTGCCGGTGAGACGCATGAGCAGCAGAAACACCGGCAACGCAACGGCGAAGCGCAGCGCGGTGGCCGGCAGCGGATCGAGCCCGGCGCCGATGGCCTTGCTGGCGATCACCGTGCTGCCTACGGTCAGCATGGCGCCCGTCAGTTGCAGATGGGCGACGGATCGGGGGGACAGGGTAGTGCGTCGTGCGTTTTCGCGCGACGGCAATCGTTTCGACATGGAGCGCTCCTCGTGGTGATACGCCTGTATAGGCCCACCACGGCGCGCCGTCTTGGATCGATGTGCGTCAGCGCGAGGGAATCACGCCGCGCGCGCGAGCCGGTAGCGGCCCGGCGACACGCCGAACTGCCGCGCGAACGCGCGGTTCAGGTGGCTCTGGTCGCAGAAACCGGCGGCCAGCGCGGTCTGCGCCGGGGCATTGCCTGCCTTGAGCAGGCGCCGCGCGAGCGCCACGCGGCGATGCAGGATGTAGCCGTGCGGCGCGACGCCGAACGCACGCAGGAAGCCGCGATGAAGCTGGAAGCGGCTCAGCCCCGCCGCCTGTGCGAGTTCAGCGAGTGAGAACGGCTGGGCCGGATCGGTGTCGATC
>DATBXG010000399.1:0-2184 GCA_036514415.1 Paraburkholderia sp. | reverse complement strand
CTCCAGGATGTGCCCGCCGATCTGCTGCTGCGCCGCCCCGACGTTCGCGCGGCGGAGCAGAAGATGGCCGCGCAGTCCGCGCTGATCGGCGTCGCGAAAGCCGACCTGTACCCATCCGTGTCGCTGGTCGGCTCGCTTGTGTGGAGCGCCAGCTCGCTCACGGGCGCGGCAAGCACGCTCGCCGCGGTGGGCGGCCCGAGCATCACCTGGAACCTGTTCGATCACGGCCTCATCACGAACAACGTGCGCGTGCAGGACGCCCGCCTCCAGCAGCTGATCGTCGCCTACCAGGAAACCGTGCGCGAGGCGGCGCGCGAGGCCGACGACGCGGCAACGGCGCTCATCGCGGCACTCCAGCGCGACACCATCCTGCACGACGCACAAGGCGCGGCGCAGCGCTCGCTCACGCTCGCCAACACGATCTATCGCGAAGGGTACTCGGACTTCCAGCGCGTGCTCGATGCACAGCGCGCGCTCTCGGCCCAGCAGGACGCGTACGTCGTCAATCGCGGCAACGCCGTGAGCAGCCTGATCGCCCTGTACAAGTCGGTGGGCGGCGGCTGGTACTCCGGGCAGCCGCTTATCGACCCTGCCACCCGCTCGCAGATGCAACACCGCACCGACTGGGGCGATCTGCTCGACGAATCGGCATCGCCCTCCGCTGCCCATGGTGCCCCTGGTGCCCCTACCCAGCCCGAAGGTCCGCCACAATGAGCAACGCGACCGAACCCTCCCCGAACGCGCCACCCCAGGCGCCGCCGCCCGCCGCCGACGCATCGGGCAAAGCGCTCAAGTGGGTCGTAGTCCTGATCGTCGCGAGCCTGATCTGGTATCTCCTTGCCGATCGCTTCACACCGTATACGCAGCAGGCGCGCATCCAGGCTTACGTCGTGCCCGTTGCGGCCGAGGTGTCGGGACGCGTGACGCGCGTGCTCGTCCACAACAACCAGGAGGTGAAGGCGAGCGACGTGCTGTTCGAGATCGACGACGAGCAATACCGCATTGCCGCCGACCGCGCGCGCGCGGACCTCGAAACCACCCGCCGGCAGATCGGCGCAAGCACCGCCGGGATCGACTCGGCGCAAGCCTCGCTGCGCGCGGCGCTCGCCAACGAGGTCAAGGCGCGCCAGGACAGCGATCGTCTGGAAAGGCTGTATCGCGAAGACGAAGGCACGGTCTCGCTGCGCCGTCTCGAAGTGGCGCGTGCGACGCACGTGCAGGCACAAAGCCAGGTCGAAGCCGCCCGCGCCGAAGTGGAGCGGGCGCGCGAACAACAAGGCGGCAACGAAGCGGAGAACGCGCAATTGCGCAGTGCGGCCGGCGTGCTGGAAAAGGCCCAGCTCGATTTCGCCAATACGCGAATCCGCGCGCGCTCGGCCGGCGTCATCACCGACCTGCGCACCGAAGTCGGACAGTTCGCGGCCGCCGGCAATCCGGTCATGACGCTGATCGCCATCCACGACGTCTGGGTCAGCGCGGACATGACCGAGAACAATCTGGGCCATCTACAGCCAGGCACGCGCGTCGCCATCGCGCTCGACGCCCTGCCCGGCGAGGTGTTCGAAGGCCGCATACGCAGCATTGGCTATGGCGTGAGCGTGGGCCAGAGCACGCCGCCCGGCAGCTTGCCGACCGTGCAGAACAGCCGCGACTGGCTACGCCCCGCGCAACGCTTTCCCGTGATCGTCGAATTCGACAACGACGAGCGAGCGCGGCTGCGTAACGTCCGCGTGGGCGGCCAGGCCGAGGTGATGGCGTTTCCGGGCGCCGGCAATCCGCTCAATCCGCTCGGGCGCGTGTTCCTGCGCGCGATGAGCTTGCTCTCTTACCTCTACTGAACCGCGCCCATGTCCAGGCAAACGAGCCTTTCGCTTCCCGGCCAGCGTGCGCTACGCGTGGCCACCGGCACGGCGCTCGCGCTCGCCGTCAGCTTTGCGCTCGATTTTCCGGTTCCCGTGATCGCGCCGGTGTTCGCCCTCTTTCTGCTCGCAACGCAATACCGGCCGCTTTCGCTGAAGGCGGCGCTCGCTCTCGCGGTGGTCGTGGCAGGGACGATGGGCAGCGGCCTGTTGCTCGTCCCCTTGCTTCGCTATTACGCGTTCGCGGGCGTGCTGCTCGTTGGCCTCTGCCTCTTCCTCGCCTTTCGCTTCGGCCTGCGCAGCGGCAACAACCTCGTGGCGACCT
>DATBXG010000398.1:0-2759 GCA_036514415.1 Paraburkholderia sp. | reverse complement strand
ATCGCCTTCGACGGTGACGTTGCGCACGCCCTTGGCCACCGTGTAGGGATGGCCCGTGTTCGGATCCGTCAAGGCCGCGAGCGCGGCGTCGACCAAAGCCCGATCTATGCTCATTGAAACTCCGTGGGGAGAATGCCGGTCCGCGTAAGCGCTCATCGGAGTGAGGACTGATCACCTACGCGCCGGAAATCGAAAGAAATTGTTAAGCTGCATTGCGCAAATCTGGCCGGCAAGGCACGCTTCGCGGCAGCATCGTTTTCGTGTGCCAACCAGGTGCTCTCAAAGCCACGCTGCAGCGGCTTTTCGCCTGGCGGCGCAAACCTCACGGCGTCATTGTAGTAGCTGCCGCCGCGCGCCGTTCGAAGACCCTGTTCGCAAGCGGGGCCGCGAACGCCACGGGCAGCTGCGTTCCACCCAAGAAAGGAAAGCAAATGAACACAAGGATCCTGACCCGCCTGTCCGTCTTCGCCGTCGCTGGCGCGCTCGTCGCCGGCTGCGCGACGCAGCAGGGCACCAACACGGCGATCGGCACGGGTGTCGGCGCCGGCACGGGCGCGGCCATCGGCGCGATCTTCGGCGGCGGCAAGGGCGCGGCCATCGGCGCGGGCGCGGGCGCACTGGTCGGCGGCATCACGGGCTACAACTGGACCGCGATCCACAACAAGCTCTCGGGCGCCACGAAGGGCACCGGCACGCAGATCACCGAGCAGCCCGACGGCTCCCTCAAGCTCGACATCCCGAGCAACGTGACGTTCGACACCAGCAGCTACGCGATCAGGCCGTCGTTCGCGCCGGTGCTCGACCAGGTCGCGCAGACGCTCCAGCAGAACCCGGAAGTGGTGGCGCAGGTGGTCGGCCATACGGATAGCACGGGCTCCGCCGCCTACAACCAGACGCTGTCGGTCAACCGCGCCCAGAGCGTCGTGAACTACCTCGCGTCGCGCGGCATTCCGATGCAGCGCATGTCGGCAGAGGGGCGCGGCGATACGCAACCGATCGCCGACAACAACACCGAAACGGGCCGCGCTGCTAACCGCCGCGTTGAGATGTACCTGCGCGCGACGTCGCAGCACCAGGGCGGCTAAGCCGGCACCCGGCGGGTACGCTGCGCAAAGCAGCGGCATACAAAAGGGACGGCAGCATGCCGTCCCTTTTTCATCCGAGGCGGCCGCAATGCCGCCCCAAAACCCTTGCCACGCGGTCATTCAAGGCCCGCGAAGCGGCGCTCGCAGAGAACCGAAAAATTTTTCGAACTCTCCGGAAATCACGCTGTCTGTATTGACGGTACGTGTGCGGCAGCGCCGCCGCGTCACCATTCTCCTCTTGTCGTTGTTGCTCCGGGGCCATACTGCCCCGGTTTTTTTTGGCCGCGTTTTGTGTAAAGCAGCATCGCCGCTGCCCGAGCGGCCATGCTCCTTCCAGGCAATTCGCATGCGAGCGCCCACCTGCCGGCTGAACGAGGGTGCGTCCGCCCTGCTAAAATCGCCCTTTCCCCCTGCAACATCGGACTTCTCGTCATTTATGTCAGCACCCGCCACCGACCTCGTAGCAGCCGGCGCGCATGCCAATCAAAGCGGCCGCCGCCAGATTCTCGTCACGTCTGCTCTGCCCTATGCCAACGGGCAGATCCACATCGGCCATCTGGTCGAGTACATCCAGACGGACATCTGGGTTCGCGCGCTGCGAATGCATGGCCACGAGGTCTACTACGTCGGTGCCGACGACACGCACGGCACGCCCGTCATGCTGCGCGCCGAGAAGGAAGGCGTCACGCCGCAGCAGCTGATCGCGCGTGTGTGGCAGGAGCACAAGCGCGACTTCGACAGCTTCGGCGTGTCGTTCGACAACTACTACTCGACGGACTCCGAAGAGAACCGCGTGCTCTCCGAGTCGGTGTATCTGGCGCTCAAGGAAGCGGGTTTCATCGAGACGCGCGACATCGAGCAGGCCTACGACCCGGTCAAGAACATGTTCCTGCCGGACCGCTTCATCAAGGGCGAGTGCCCGAAGTGCGGCGCGAAGGACCAGTACGGCGACAGCTGCGAAGTGTGCGGCTCGACGTATGCGCCCACTGACCTGAAGAATCCGTACTCGGTGGTTTCGGGCGCCACGCCCATCCGCAAGATCTCGACGCACCACTTCTTCCGCCTCTCCGACCCGCGCTGCGAAGACTTCCTGCGCGGCTGGGTGAGCGGCCTCGCGCAGCCGGAAGCGACCAACAAGATGCGCGAGTGGCTCGGCGAGTCGGGCGAGTCTAAGCTCGCCGACTGGGACATCTCGCGCGACGCACCGTACTTCGGCTTCGAGATTCCGGGCGCGCCCGGCAAGTACTTCTACGTGTGGCTCGACGCGCCGGTGGGCTATTACGCGAGCTTCAAGAACCTCTGCGAGAAGCGCGGCATCGACTTCGAGGCGTGGGTGAAGCACGGCTCGAAGACCGAGCAGTACCACTTCATCGGCAAGGACATCCTGTACTTCCACACGCTGTTCTGGCCGGCCATGCTGCAGTTCTCGGGCCACCGCACGCCGACCAACGTGTTCGCGCACGGCTTCCTGACCGTGGACGGCGCGAAGATGTCGAAGTCGCGCGGCACGTTCATCACGGCGGAAAGCTATGTGAGCTCGGGCCTGAACCCCGAGTGGCTGCGCTATTACTTCGCGGCGAAGCTCAACAGCACGATGGAAGACCTCGACCTGAACCTCGAAGACTTCCAGGCGCGCGTGAACAGCGACCTCGTCGGCAAGTACATCAACATCGC
>DATBXG010000397.1:0-3426 GCA_036514415.1 Paraburkholderia sp. | reverse complement strand
AGCGCGCGGCGCGCGAGCGCCTCGAACGCGAGCGTTTGCGCACCGGGCAGCGCGGCCGACAACGCAGCGCGTGCGGCCGCGCTCGCGGGCTCGCCCGGCACGTTGGTGAGGACGTAGCCCGAGACCGGCGCGCCGCCGGCGAGCGCCGTGACGGTTGCGGCAACGCTCGCGGCGGGCACCGCGAAGCCCTCGGCGAGCGCGCCGCGCACGATCGCGAGTTCGAGCGCCGTCTCCGCCGTGGCGGCCGACAGTTCCGGCGCAGCGCCGGGCAGCAGCGCGGGCGCGGTGGAGATGACGTGACCGAGCACGCACGCGCTCACGGCTTCGAGCGCGGGCGGGGCGGCAGCATCGGCCGTACCGGCCGCTGCGCCCATATCGGTCGCTACCGTCGATGCCGTCGCTACGGTCGGCTCCGCAGGCTCAGTCGGCTCGGGCGCTTGCTCCGTTTGCGCGGCCGGCAGGCAGCGCGCCACCGGCACCGCGCGCAGATTCCGATGCCCCGCGGCGGTGAAGCCTTCCAGGAGAAAGCGGAACCAGCCGCGATCGATGGCCGCCACGACCTGACGACCGTCGGCGAGGCGCTTCGGATCGAGCGCGAGATGGCAGGTCTGCGGATCCTGGATCAGGTGGTCCTCGACCACGTTCGGCAGCGCCTGGCGCAGCCGCGGCCCCTTGAGCGGCGGCACGGTGGCGGCGAGCGTGAGCAGGTCGCGCGCGGCGATCAGCAGGACGGTGGCCGAGGCCTTCGGCAGCAGCCCAAGCGCCGAACGGCCCGCGCGCTGCGTGTTGCCCGCCTTGTCGAGCAGCACGAACGGCAGCTCCGGCAGCTGCCATTCCTGCGAGTGGACCGCCGGGTCGCGGGGCGGCATGAGAACGATCAGCGTGCTCAAACGCACCTCTTTTCGATGTTGGTCGGGGACGGATTCATGGTTCGTCGCGAACGCGCACGATGCGCGTCGTATGGGTGAGCGGGTCGCGCCACACGAGCGTCGCGCGGTCCACCTCGGCGCGCTGGTGCTGCACGCGCCCATGCACGAGAAAATAGCTCGTGTTGACGTCCAGCTGTGTGGTGTCGATCGAAACCTGCTTCACGCCGACACCCTCGAGCGCGAGCTGGACGTCGGCCACATTGCGGTAAAACGCCGTCTGGCGGCGCGCAACGAGGGCCTGCGCGTTCGAGAGACTCATGCCCGTGACGACGGAGGCGATCACCTCGGCGCTCGCCGTGTTCATGTTCACGGGCGTCACGGTGGGCAGGACAGTCACGAACGGGCGCAACCGCGCCACGACGTCGGGCGTGAAGCCAGGGACGTCGAGCAGCGAATCCACGCTCGTCATCAGGAGCGGTGCGACGCCGCTGTTGCTCCCGGCATCCGCGAGGCCGGGGTTGTCGGTGTAGTTGCCGCCTCCCGCCGAACCGCCGCCCGCGAGCGCCTGGGTTTGCGAGCTGCTGCTCGTGGCGGTGGTCTGCGTCTGGAAGCGCGTCGCCGAATATGCGAGGCCCGAGCGCAGATACACCGCGGTGTTCTTCGCGAGCTGCGCGTCGAGGCCGAGGATCTGCAGGAGGCGCGCGAACGCCTCGATCTGCGTGAGGTTCAGTTGCAGCGAGCCGGGCGCGCTGGTCGCCACGAGATTGCGCAGATTGAAGCGCGCCTGGGCGTCTTCGATCGAGCCCGAGATCCAGGTGTCCGCGCCCTGTTCCGCACGTGCCTCGCCGATCTGGCCGAGAAAGTCGGACAGCCGCGTTTTCGCGAGCGGCACGCCCCACGTGCCGCCCAGATAGGTGATGCCCGCCGTCGTGTCCGCTTCGGAGCGCAGCACGAGGCGCGTCCAGTCGAGCGAGGCGCGCGCGATCCATTGCGCCTGGGCGAGCAGCCGCTGATTCTCGATGCGGCGCAACTGCACCTGCTGACGCCACAGCATGCCCGAGACGATGATCGCCGAGAGCGCCACGACGAGCAGTGCGCTGATGATCGCCGCGCCGCGCCGTGCACGCGTCAAACGTGTGGATCGCCTGGATCGCCGAGTGGTAGTTCGTTGTGCGCGCAACGTCATTCCCCCACCAGGAACACGCGGTTCACCGGCTGCTCGAGCGAGCGCGAACCCACGCTGATCTGCACACCCGTCACCGCGCGCGGCAGCGGCGCGTTGCCGAGCTGCGGCACCTTGAGACTGTCGTTGTCGCCGTTCACCTGCGAGCGCACGTCCTCCATGTTCGAAGTCCAGCCCGTCTTCGGTACGAAGAGGCGCGCGTTGATGACGTCCACACCGCGCATCAACGGCAGCGCGCCCCAGTTGTCGCCCTCGCCGCCGCGCAATGCGCGCCGCAGTTCCCCGAGATTGGCAAGCGGTGGCGACGCATAGCGCACCACCTGGCCGCCCGACACGCGGTAACGCACCACCTGCAGGCGCGGCGCCGCGCCCGGCGGCACGGGGAACGCGCGCACGATCTGCAGCGCGCCGCCATCGAGCGAAATGGCGATGCCGCCCGCTGCGTCGTCGGTGGCGGCTTCGCGCAAGTCGATGCGCATCTGGTCGAACATCTGCGCGAATACGCGCTCCTCGGCCATCGAGCGCGTGATGGTCTCGCGCCCGCGCACGATTTCGTCGAGTCCGCGCCACGAGAGAATCGCCACGACGGCCATGATGGCGATCGCAACGAGCAGCTCGATCAGCGTGAACCCGCTCGCCGATGAGACGACGCGCACGCGGTCACAACGAGCGGTTCGTCTCATTGGCGAGCACCGTGACGAGTTGCGCGAGATTGCCGGAGCGGCCGGGCGTCATCACCGACACCTCCACGCGGCGAAAGACGGGGTTGGGCGTGCCCGCGACATGCTGCGTGCAGGTGAGCCGCAAATTGCCCTGCGAGCAGTCGAAGCTGCGCTCGCCCACCTCGGGCCACGCATGCACGAGACGCAATTGCGCAAGCACGTTGTCCGCACTCCAGCCCGCGAGCAGGCGGTCGTGCAGGTCGGCCTCGCTCGCGGCGAGGCTGCCCACGGCGCGCAGCGAAGCTGCCAGCGCGATCGCGATGATTGCGAGCGCAACCAGAACTTCGATCATGGTGAAGCCGCGGGATCGCACTGAGCGAGCCGCAGGCACGCTGCGGCCGCGCTTGCCCGCGCGCGTTCGTTCACGCATCGAGAGCCGCATCTCAGCGCACCTCGTAGCGGCCGGTGCCGGTGCCGACGATCGTCGCGCGGCCGGCTGGCGAGAAAAGCGTCACCTGCACCGGCACGTCGACGGCCTCGGTGCCGAAAATGAGCCGGTTGGCGTTCGTGTCGTCGTCGCCGCCCGGGTATGTGATCGCCACGCTCGTCACGCCGCCTTCCCACTGGCGCGGTCCGAGCAGATCGTCGCGCAGCGGACGCCAGCCGTCCTCGGTATGGACGTCGAAGCGGAACCCGCCCGCGAGCGGCTCCC
>DATBXG010000396.1:0-2780 GCA_036514415.1 Paraburkholderia sp. | reverse complement strand
AAGAAGAATCCCAAGCCGCTCGATACGTCGGCATTCAACACGCTGGTGAAGACCGCTTCCGAGGTGCTGCGCCGTCACGAGCAGCAATTGCGCGCGCTGCTGCACAAGCGCGTGAGCGTGGAGACGGCTGAGGGCGACGTGGACGTGACGCTCGACATCGTGCCCGACGAGTACGAGCCCTATGCGCTCGTCAGCGCGTTCGACGCGTTCGGCGAGCAACTCGCTCAAGCGCGCGTCGCGCCGAATTTCAAGCTCACGAAGGCGCGTGCCGAGGCCTGGGCCGAAGGCGGCTTCGGGCGCATCGAATAGATTTCGAGCGATCTCAGCCGCAAGCCTGCGAACTCAATCCTGCTGACAGAAGATGGCGGTCAGGAGCGGTCCGGCATGGTGGACGATGGCGTTGTTGCCGGCCGCCGTGAGCGCCGCCTGCACCTTGGCCTGGGTGCCGACCACGACGGCCCCATAAGCAGAAGGCGCGATTGGCTTGCCGTCGCCGGTCTTGAAAAGCGGATCGTCCTTCTGGAAGCCGACCACGGCGAACACGCTGAAGCCATAGGCGGTCATGCGCTGGCCGTGCGCGGGCCAGAACGCGTTGATCGAATTGCTTTCGACCTTCATGGGTTTAGGGTCGATCAGATTTTGCGTGATCAGTCCCGAGATGAAGTCGTGTGCGGACTCGTTGCAGGTCAGCGAGTCGTCGATGACGGCGGCGTGTGCGTTGACTGCAAGAAACGGCAGGGCAGCGAGAAGCAGGGCGACAAAGGTAAAACGTTTCATTGAATCGATGGCGAAAGTGCGTGCGCCGGGGCCGGATTGCGGCGGGCGCACAACGCCCGGGCCAGCGCGAAGGGTTGCACTCTACGCGTGTTCGGCCAGTTTCGCTTGCGGCGCCGCAGGATAGAATCTGGCGCCAAATATTACGGCGTGTAAGATTAAATGGGCTCAAACGTCGGAGCGACTGCAAGTTTTCTGGAAGCCGTATATATTTCGCGGTTATGACTGGAAAAGATAAACCTGCAAAAACGGTTCCGCCAGCGGTGCCGCTGCCACGCACCTGGGACGCTCGCGCGGCACGCTGGCTCGTTACACCGCTCGTCGCCACGCGCGTTACGCCGAATCACCTGACCACGCTGCGACTCCTGATCGGACTTGCCGGTGCCTGGTATCTGGCGCGCGGCGACTTTCTGTACGTCAATATCGGCGCATTGCTGATCGTTTTGTCGAATTTCGTTGATCATACCGACGGCGAATTGGCGCGTATCAGCGGCAAAACCAGCCGGATCGGCCATTTCTACGATCTCGCCGCCGACGCCCTCGTCACCGTCCTGCTGTTCTTCGGCATGGGTTACGGCCTCGGCGTCCTCGCAGCGGCGACGGGTGCCGAATGGCGCGTGCCGCCGGCCGTGCTGGGCGGTGTCGCCGGCGTGGCAGTCGCCGTGATCTTTTTCCTGCGCATGCGTATCGAGGAAATGGCCGGCAAGGCGGGCACGCAGCAGGCGTTCGCCGGCGGCTTCGAGACCGAGGACGTGCTGTATCTGCTACCCCTCGTCACGCTGACGGGCGTCGTGTCGCCGTTCATCATCGCGGCTTCGATCGGGGCGCCGTTGTTTGCCGTCTGGGTGGTGCTCGACTACGCGCGCGTGACGCGCCGCCTGCGCCCCGGCAAGGAAACCAGTCAGGTGTGGATCAGCCGATGAGCCTGCAAGCACAAGAAGAACAGGTCGCAGCGCCCCCCGTCCAGTCTCCGGCCCGCGCCGCGAACGCCGTCGTGTCCGGGCAGCCGGACGGTGCGATTGGCCGCGCGCTCCAACCGCTGGACACGGGCCGCCTGCGTGACGACTACCAGCGCCAGGGCTCGTTCCTGTATCTCTCCGAATTCCTGCCCGCGGACGCCACGCAACAGTTGATCGACGCGGCCAACGCGCTGCTGCCCGAGGTCAATCGCAACTATTTGCCGGGCCACAAGGCGGGCGGCAGCGTGAGCCGTCACACCATCGACCGCCTCGCGCCGTATATCGCCGGGCTTTATCGTTCGCCGCAACTGATCGCGTGGCTCGAAAAGATCACGGGCGACCGGCTGCAGCTTTCGCCCGAAGACGACCCGCACGCCTACGCGCTCTACTACTACACGCGCGCCGGCGATCATATCGGCTGGCATTACGACACGTCGTATTACGACGGCCGCCGCTATACGGTGCTGCTCGGCGTGATCGACGAGTCGTCGTGCAAGCTCGACTACGAATTGCACACGAAAGACCCGAGCAAGGCCGATGAACCGGGCTCGGTTCAGTACCCGCCGGGCGCGCTCATCGTGTTCGACGGCGACATGCTTCGCCACCGTGTCACGCCGAGCCTGGAAGGCGAAGTGCGCGTCTCGCTCACGCTCGAATACGTGACGAACCCGAACATGCGCCCGTGGCGCCGCTTCATCTCGAACATGAAGGACGCCATTGCGTACTTCGGCTTCCGCCAGGTGTTCCGCAAGGCGCCCGGAGGCAAGGTGTGAGCCGTGCCGCCATCCTGCTGTTGTCCATCGGCACGGCACTCTTCATCGCGCTGCTCGCCTGGCAGGGCCTCGGTGCGGTAATGGGCGCGCTCGCGGTCGCGGGCTGGGGGCTCGCGCTCGTCGCGGCGTTTCATCTCGTGCCGCTCGTGCTCGACGCGGGTGCGATCGCCGTGCTCTTCGGCAAGGGCGCGAGCGTCGACCAGCGTGACGCGCTGCTCGCGCGCTGGAGCGGCGAATCGGTGAACAGCCTGCTGCCGGCGGGCCAGATCGGCGG
>DATBXG010000395.1:0-3863 GCA_036514415.1 Paraburkholderia sp. | reverse complement strand
TTCCCGCTGCTGAAGGCCACCTGGAATCTCTCGGACACGCGCCTCGGTTCGCTGAGCAGCGTGGTCGCGCTGATGGTGGGCGTGCTCACGTTTCCGCTGTCGGTGCTCGCCGACCGTTGGGGCCGCGTGAAGAGCATTGTCCTGATGGCGGCGTTGTGGAGCATCGCCACGCTTGGCTGCGCGCTCTCGACGAACTACGGCGAAATGCTGCTCGCACGCGCCTTCGTCGGCATCGGCGAAGCCGCTTATGGCAGCGTGGGTATTGCGGTTGTCCTGAGTATTTTCCCGGTGCGGCTGCGCTCCACGATTACGGGCGCGTTCATGGCGGGCGGCGCGTTCGGCTCGGTGCTGGGCATGGGGTTGGGCGGTGCAGTGGCGGCGCAGCTCGGCTGGCGCGCGGCATTCGGTGCGATGGCGGCCATGGGGATCGTGCTGGTCGTGATCTATCGCATCGTCGTCACGGAAAAGCGCATTGCCTCGCTGCAGCCGGTAAGCGTGAGCCGCGAGGCGAATGGCCTCGGAATGCGTATGAGCCTGCGCGCGTTGCTCAAGGGCTTGTTTTCCACGCGCTCCGTGGTGTGCGCGTACGTTGGCAGCGGTGTGCATCTGCTGGTGCCGGCGGCCGTGTGGAGCTGGCTGCCGAGCTTTTTGAACCGCTACTACGGGATGGCTACGGGCAAGGCGGCCGCGACCGCCGCACTGTTCGTGCTGGTGACGGGTGTTGGCATGGTGGTGTGCGGCAACCTCGCGGACCGCTTCAGCAAGGATAACGGCGCGCGGAAATGGAGCATCGCCATCGCGTACTGCCTGATCTGCTTCGCTTTGCTCACGGTCGGCTTGCGCTTGCCCACGGGCCCGGCGCAACTGGTTCTGATCGGCGCGGCCATGTTCTTCTGCGCAGGCGCGGCGGGCCCCTCGGGCGCGATGGTGGCGAACCTCACGCCGCCCTCGATCCACGCCTCGGCGTTCGCTACGCTCACGCTGGCGAACAACCTGCTCGGTCTTGCGCCCGCCGCGGTGCTCACGGGCATCGCCGCCGACCATATCGGCTTGCTTGGCGCGCTGCAGCTCGTACCGTTCGCGCCGCTCGTGGCAGCAGCTGTTTTCCTGATCGGCAAGCGCAACTACGCCGTCGATCAGGATCGTGTGAACGCACTGCGCGAAGAAGCCGGTGGCCGCGCACAACGATGAATGTGAACAGGCAGTATGAATCAGCTTGACTGGGTTTCAGTCAATGCGTTTGAGTAAAGGATAGGAGATTGAACATGGCGAAAGCAGTGCGTTTCCACGAAACCGGCGGTCCCGAAGTCTTGCGCTACGAGAGCGTCGAAGTGGGCAACCCCGGCCCCGGACAGGTCCGCCTGCGCCATGAGGCAGTCGGCCTGAATTTCGCGGATACCTACTTCCGCTCGGGCCTGTACCCCGTTCCGCTGCCTGCTGGCATGGGCGTGGAAGCCGCGGGCGTGGTCGAGGCCGTAGGTCCCGAAGTGAGCAACGTCGCGGTGGGCGACCGTGTGACCTACACCGGTTTCATCAACACGCTCGGCGCGTATAGCACCGAACGCCTGATTCCGGCGGCCCCGCTCATCAAGCTGCCCGACGCGATTACGTGCGAAACGGCGGCCGGCATGACCATGCGAGGCCTCACTTCGTCGTACCTCATGCGCCGCATTCACGACTTCAAGGCCGGCGACACGATCCTGCTGCATGCAGCGGCAGGCGGTGTCGGTCTGATCGTCTCGCAGTGGGCGAAGCTGCTGGGCCTCACGGTGATCGGCACGGTGTCGAACGAGGCGAAGGGCGAAGTGGCGCGCGCGCATGGTTGCGACCACATCATTTACTACGGCCGCGAAGATGTCGCGAAGCGCGTGCGCGAACTGACGAACGGCGTGGGCGTGAACGTGGTGTTCGACAGCGTGGGCAAGGATACCTTCGAGGCGTCGCTCGACTCGCTCAAGCGCCGCGGCCTGATGGTTTGCGTCGGCACGGCTTCCGGTCCGATTCCGCCGTTCAATCCGCAGATCCTCGCGATGAAAGGCTCGCTCTATCTCACGCGCCCGGCGCTGGCGGACTATATCGCCGACCCCGCGGAGAAGAACGAGCTTGCCGGCGAGCTTTTCGGGCATGTCGCCGCAGGCCGCATCAAGATCGAACTGAACCAGCGTTACGCGCTGGAAGACGCAGTGCAGGCGCATCGCGACCTCGAGGCACGCAAGACGACGGGGTCGTCGGTCTTCGTCATCTGAGGAGCACAGCATGAAAGTCGAGCAACTGACCTATGCCATCGGCGCGGAACTGACCGGCGTGAATCTCGCCGATGCCGTTCACGACGACGGGCTCTTTGCCGAGATTCGCGCGGCGCTGCTCAAGCACCGCGTCCTGTTCCTGCGCGATCAGAACATCACGCGCACCGAACACGTGGCGTTTGCGCGGCGCTTCGGCCAACTGGAGGACCATCCGGTTGCGGGCAGTGATCCGGAGCATCCGGGCCTCGTGCGCATCTACAAGAACCCGGACCAGCCCAACGACCGCTACGAAAACGCGTGGCACGCGGACGCCACCTGGCGCGAGGCGCCGCAGTTCGGCGCGGTGCTGCGCTGCGTGGAGTGCCCGCCCGTGGGCGGCGACACGATGTGGGCGAACATGGTGCTCGCCTACGAGAAGCTGCCGGAACACGTGAAGGCGACGATCGCAGGGCTGTATGCACGTCACAGCATCGAGGCGAGCTTTGGCGCGGCCATGCCGATCGAGAAGCGCCATGCCTTGAAGGCGCAGTTTCCCGATGCGGAACACCCGGTGGTGCGTACGCATCCGGAGACCGGCGAGAAACTGCTGTTCGTAAGCGCGTTCGCGACGCACTTCACGAACTATCACACGCCCGAGCGCGTGCGCTTCGGGCAGGACGCCAATCCGGGCGCGGGCGACCTGCTGCGCTATCTCGTGAGCCAGGCCTATATTCCGGAGTATCAGGTGCGCTGGCGCTGGAAGCCGAACAGCATCGCGATCTGGGACAACCGCAGCACCCAGCACTATGCGGTGATGGACTACCCGCCGTGCCACCGCAAGATGGAACGCGCCGGCATTATCGGCGACAAGCCTTACTGAAGCGCGCTGGAGACCAAAAGACATGACGCTGAAGACCACACCGACCATCCTGATGGTCCCGGGGTTGCGCGACCACGTGGCGGAGCACTGGCAAACGCTGCTGCAGCAAAAGCTGCCCAATGCGGCTTCGGTGCCGCCGCTCGAGCACGACAAGCTCAGCTGCGCAGCGCGTGTGGCCGCGCTCGACGCGGCGCTCGCGAAGATCGACGGTCCCGTCATTCTCGTGGCGCATAGCGCGGGCGTGATGATCACGGTGCATTGGGCGCAGCAGCACAGCCGCAAGATTCACGGCGCGCTGCTCGCCGCGCCGGCGGACCTCGAAAGGCCGCTGCCGCCGGGTTACCCGGCATTCGATGCACTGGTCGAGCACGGCTGGAACCCGATTCCGCGCAAGCCGCTGCCATTCCCGAGCATCGTGGGCGCGAGCCGCAACGACCCGCTCGCAAGCTTCGAGCGCGTAGAGGCCATGGCGAAGGACTGGGGCAGCAGCCTCGTCGACCTGGGCGAAGTCGGTCATCTGAATCCCGCAGCGGGTTTTGGCGAATGGCCCATGGCGGAGATGTTGATTCATGAACTTGTCTGATCAAAAGTGGGCGGCGCAGGCGAGTCGCGACGCGGGTGAACCGGCCGTACTGACGATCGAAGCCTTCTTCGATTTCATCTGCCCGTGGTGCCTGATCGGCAAGCGTAATCTGGACGAAGCGGTCGCGCGGTTCGCGAGTTCGCGGCCCGACGTGCGCGTGCGTGTGCAGTGGCGC
>DATBXG010000394.1:0-2642 GCA_036514415.1 Paraburkholderia sp. | reverse complement strand
GGCCCGGCGCATGGTGCGCCGGGCCCCGCCGGTTCGGGCGTTCTTTGCGTAGGCTCAAGCCCCTTGACCCTGCTCGTCCTGCGCAGGCTCGATGATACTCTGCACGGACGCGCAATCGCTTTCGATCGGCGTACGGTGCGGCACCCCGCCGGGTGCGGCCTCGTAAGGCTCGGCGTGCACCGCGTCTGCGTGCGCCGACGTCACGATGCGCGGGTAGCGCACCTCGTGAGCCTGCACGCCCAGGCGCTCCTGACGCGGCGCGGGCCGGCGCAGGAAGCGCGAGAGCTCGGTCAGCGCGAGCTGATAGACATCACGCTTGAACTCGATGACCGCCTCGAGGGGCACCCAGTATTCGTTCCAGCGCCACGCATCGAACTCGGGATGCTCCGTTGCCCGCAGGCAGATATCGCAGTCGCGCCCGACCATACGCAGCAGAAACCAGATCTGTTTCTGACCGCGATAATGGCCGCGCACTTCGCGCTTGATGAACTTGTCCGGCACCTCATAACGCAACCAGTCGCGTGTGCGACCGACGATCTTGACGTGCTCCGGATGCAAACCGGTTTCTTCGTGCAACTCCCGAAACATTGCCTGCATGGGGGTTTCACCATACTTGATGCCCCCTTGCGGAAACTGCCAGGAATGTTCGCGAACCCGCTTGCCCCAAAACACCTCGTTTCGCGCGTTCAAGAGGATGATGCCGACGTTCGGGCGAAACCCCTCACGATCCAGCATACAACCACCTTCGAATCCTTTAAAATTGCTTTGATTATAAACAGATAACGGTCCTCACGCACCCGGTGGCCGGAAAGTTGGAGCGAATGTTCGCGGCCGGGCAAATTGTGCTCGGGGCGCGATCGGCTTCGATTCTGGCTGCCGTCATCGGCGCGGCGCACGGCGCGTTGTCATAATGGCGGGTTCGTGAACTCCTCCGTTGGTCACTTCTTCGGGCGGTCTGCACCGGGCCGCCGCTTTTGGATAATTTGAATGAAAGCCTCCCGTTTCTTTATCGGCACCCTGAAGGAAGCGCCCTCTGACGCGGAAATCGTCAGCCACAAGTTGATGGTTCGCGCGGGCATGATCCGTCGCGTCGCCGGCGGCATCTACAACTATCTGCCGATCGGCCTGCGCTCGATCCGCAAGGTCGAGCAGATCGTGCGCGAGGAAATGAATCGCGCCGGCGCGATCGAACTCCTCATGCCGGCCGTGCAGCCGGCCGAGCTGTGGCAGGAATCGGGTCGCTGGGAACAATACGGGCCGGAACTGCTGCGTTTCAAGGACCGCAAGCAGAGCGACTTCGTGATGGGCCCGACGCACGAGGAGGTCGTCACCGACATTGCGCGTGGCCAGATCAAGAGCTATCGCCAGTTGCCGGTGAACTTCTATCAGGTGCAGACGAAGTTCCGCGACGAAATCCGTCCCCGTTTCGGCGTGATGCGCGGGCGCGAATTCATCATGAAGGACGCGTATTCGTTCGATAAGGACGTCGAAGGTCTCAAGGTTTCGTACCAGAAGATGTACGACGCCTACGTGCGCATCTTCACGCGCCTCGGCCTGCAGTTCCGCGCGGTCGCGGCCGACAACGGCTCGATCGGCGGCAGCGGCTCGCACGAATTCCACGTGATCGCCGAAACCGGCGAGGACGACATCGCCTACTGCCCGACCTCGGACTTCGCGGCCAACGTCGAAGCCGCCGACGCGCTGCCGCTCATCGCAGAGCGCGCGGCGCCCAGGCAGGCGCTCACGAAGACGCCCACGCCGGGCGCGGCCAAGTGCGAGGCAGTGGCCGAAATGCTCGGCATTCCGCTTCAAAGCACGATCAAGTCGATCATCCTCGCAACGGACAACGAAGGCGCCGAGCCCACGATCTGGCTGCTGATGCTGCGCGGCGACCACGATCTGAACGAGATCAAGGTCGGCAAGCTCGAAGGTCTCAGCGGCTTCCGCTTCGCGACCGAAGCCGAGATCGTCGAGTGGTTCGGCACGCCGCCGGGCTACCTCGGCCCGCTCAACACGAAGAAGCCGGTCAAGGTGATCGCCGATCGCACGGTCGCGAACATGAGCGACTTCGTGGTGGGCACGAACGAAGTCGACTTCCACACCACGGGCGTGAACTGGGGCCGCGACCTGCCGGAGCCGGTCGTCGCGGACATCCGCAACGTGAAGAAGGGCGATCCTTCGCCGGATGGCAAGGGCGTGCTCGACATCTGCCGCGGCATCGAAGTGGGCCACGTGTTCCAGCTCGGCACGAAGTACTCCGAGGCGTTGAACGCCACCTTCCTCGCCGAGAACGGCAAGCCCGCGCCGATGCAGATGGGCTGCTACGGCGTCGGCATCACGCGTATTCTCGGTGCAGCGATCGAGCAGAACTTCGACGAGAAGGGCATCATCTGGCCTGAGTCGATCGCACCGTTCCAGGTCGTCGTGTGCCCGATGGGCATGGACCGCAGCGAGCTCGTGCGCGAGCACGCCGAGCGTGTCTACAACGAACTCGTCGAAGCGGGCGTGGACGTGATCCTCGACGACCGCGGCGAGCGCCCGGGCGTGATGTTCGCCGACTGGGAGCTGATCGGCGTGCCGCATCGTCTCGTGATCGGCGAGCGCGGCCTGAAGGACGGCAAGATCGAGTACCAGGGCCGCCG
>DATBXG010000393.1:0-2331 GCA_036514415.1 Paraburkholderia sp. | reverse complement strand
GCGCCGGCCACACCAGCCGCCGCGCCGCCGGCCCTGCCCGTGTACTACGCGCTCGAGCCGATGACCGTCAACCTGCAGTCCGACGACGGCGAATCGCACTACCTGCGCATCGGCCTCACGCTCAAGCTCGACAGCCAGGCCACCCAGGACGCGCTCGTCGCGCGCATGCCCGAGATCCGCAGCCGTCTGTTGCTCGCGCTCTCGAACAAGCATCCGTCCGACCTCGCGCCGCTCGACGGCAAGCGCGCGCTCGCCACGGAACTCGCGGTGCTGATCTCGCAGCCCTCGGGCGCGAACGAAAAGCCGATGCACGTCGACGACGTGCTGTTCACCGAATTCGTCGTCCAGTGAGCGCGGCTGACATGACCACCGCGATGGAGGGCCAGTCATCATGACGATGGGTCACGACGAGTTCATGTCCCAGGAGGAGGTCGATGCCCTCCTCAAAGGCGTCACCGGCGAAGTCGATGCCGATGCGGGTTCGGGCGACAAGCAGGGTGTGCGGCCCTACAACATCGCGACGCAGGAACGTATCGTTCGCGGCCGCATGCCGGGCCTCGAAATCATCAACGAGCGTTTTGCGCGCCTGCTGCGCGTCGGCATCTTCAATTTCATGCGCCGCACCGCCGAAATCTCGGTCGGTCCGGTGCGCGTGCAGAAGTACAGCGAGTTCACCCGCAACCTGCCGATCCCGACGAACCTGAACCTCGTGCACGTGAAGCCGCTGCGCGGCACGTCGCTGTTCGTGTTCGACCCGAACCTCGTGTTCTTCGTCGTGGACAACCTGTTCGGCGGCGACGGCCGCTTCCACACGCGAGTGGAAGGCCGCGACTTCACGCAGACCGAGCAGCGCATCATCAGCAAGCTGCTCAATCTCGTGTTCGAGCACTACACGAACGCGTGGAAAAGCGTGCGGCCGCTGCAGTTCGAATTCGTGCGCTCCGAAATGCACACGCAGTTCGCAAACGTTGCCACGCCCAACGAGATCGTGATCGTCACGCAGTTCTCGATCGAATTCGGCCCGACGGGCGGCACGCTGCACATCTGCATGCCCTACTCGATGATCGAGCCGATTCGCGACGTGCTCGCCTCGCCGCTGCAAGGCGAAGTGCTCGACGTGGACCGCCGCTGGGTGCGCGTGCTCTCGCAGCAGGTGCAGGCCGCCGAAGTCGAGCTCACGGCCGACCTCGCGCAGGTGCCCGTCACGTTCGAGCAGATCCTGAACATGAAGAAGGGCGACGTGCTGCCCATCAACATCGCGGAGCACCTCGTCGCCAAGGTGGACGGCGTGCCGGTGATGGAGTGCGGCTACGGAATTTTCAATGGTCAATACGCGTTGCGGGTCCAGAAGATGATCAGCGCAGCCGACACGATGAAGGAAGGTGGATATGAGTGACATCAACGGCACGAGCGCAGACGAGCCTGTGCTCGACCCGGGTTTCGACGCCGCGGCGCAAGACGCTGGTGGTGAGAGCAGTCTGGACGACTGGGCGAGCGCGCTTGCCGAGCAGAACAGCAACGAAGCGCCCGCCGCGCAACCGGCGGCCGTGTTCCAGTCGCTCTCGAAGGTCGACTCGACGAAGACGGCCAACGACATCGACATGATTCTGGACATTCCCGTCCAGATGACCGTGGAGCTGGGCCGTACCAAGATCGCCATCCGCAACCTGCTGCAACTCGCGCAGGGCTCGGTGGTGGAACTCGACGGCATGGCCGGCGAGCCGATGGACGTGCTCGTGAACGGCTGCCTCATCGCCCAGGGCGAAGTGGTGGTCGTGAACGACAAGTTCGGCATTCGCCTGACCGACATCATCACGCCGTCCGAGCGGATCCGGAAGCTGAACCGATGAACCCCGAGGCAGTTCCCGGCGCAAAATCCCGCGGCGCGCGGGTGCTGCGCTTCACGTGGCGCCTTGCGGTGCACCTCTCGCTCGCGGGCGCCGCGGTTTTCGCCGTGATGAGCGCGCGGGCCGCCGATCTTCAGGCGCTAAACGAAGCCACGCGCGCAGCCGCGGGCGCTTCGGGCGCCTCTGCCGTGATCGCCGGCAGCGCGGTGCCCGCGCTCGGCTTCGGCGCCGTCGTGCAGACGGTGCTGGGCCTCGCGGTCGTGATCGGCGTGGTGTTCGGCTGCGCCTGGCTCGCACGGCGTCTCGGCCTGCAAGGCGGCCCGAAGAACGCGCTCGTGAAGACGGTGGGCGGCGCCGCGCTCGGCGGCAAGGAGCGCGTGGCCGTGGTCGAAATCGGCGACACCTGGCTCGTGCTCGGCGCGGCGCCCGGCAACGTGCGGCTCCTGCACACCATGCCCGCGGGCGAGCTGCCCGCCGGCGTCAC
>DATBXG010000392.1:0-5754 GCA_036514415.1 Paraburkholderia sp. | reverse complement strand
CTGCCGAAGACCTTTGGCGCAATCGCGCACCACGCCTGACTAGTTTAAGATCCTTATGAATACGCAAAACCGTTTGCCGCTCGAAGGCGTGCGCGTCGTCGAATTCACGCACATGGTCATGGGTCCCACCTGCGGGATGATCCTCGCGGACCTGGGCGCCGAAGTCATCAAGATCGAACCGCCCGGCGGCGACAAGACGCGCAATCTGCCAGGGCTCGGCATCGGCTTTTTCCGCTCGTTCAACCGCAACAAGAAAAGCGTGGTGCTCGACATCAACACCGAGGCCGGGCGCGCGGCCGCCGTCGAGTTGATCGGCGAGTGCGACGTGATGCTCGAAAACTTCCGGCCGGGCCTCATGGAAAAGCTGGGCCTCGACTATGCCACGCTCTCGCAGCGCTATCCGCGCCTCATCTACGTCTCGCACAAGGGCTTTCTGCCGGGCCCCTACGAAAAGCGCCTCGCGCTCGACGAAGTTGTGCAGATGATGGGCGGACTCTCGTACATGACCGGGCCCGCCGGGCGCCCGCTGCGCGCGGGCACGTCCGTCAACGACATCATGGGCGGCATGTTCGGCGCGATCGGCGTGCTGGCCGCGCTGCGCGAGCGCGACGCGACCGGGCGCGGCCAGGAGGTGCAGAGCGCGCTGTTCGAAAACTGCGTGTTCCTGAGCGCGCAGCACATGCAGCAATACGCCATGACGCACGAAGCGCCGCCGCCCATGCCCTCGCGCGTTTCGGCCTGGAGCGTGTACGACGTGTTCACGCTCGCGCAAGGCGAGCAGCTTTTTATCGGCGCCGTGAGCGACAAGCAGTTCGTGACGCTATGCGACGTGATTGGCTGCCCGCAACTCGCCGACGAACCGCACTTCGCGAACAACGCGCTGCGCGTGGCGGCGCGGCCGGAACTGCTCGCGCGTCTTGCCGACGTGCTCGCCACGCAGCAGGTGGCCGAACTCACGCCGCGCCTCGAGGCGGCCGGCATTCCTTACGCGCCGATCGTGCGTCCCGATCAGTTGTTCGACGACCCGCACCTGAAGGCGAGCGGCGGATTGGCGCCCATGCAGACCGACGACGGCGGCACGACCGAAGTCGTGCTGCTGCCGCTCTTGATGGGCGGCCGCCGCCCGGGCGTGCGCCAGCCGCTCGCGCGCGTGGGCGAACACACAGAAGAGGTGCTGGCGGGCCTGAAGACGCGCGCCGGGCATTGAGCCCGCGCCGGGCGCACGAGCGGCACGCTGGCGCTTAGCGGTTCCCCTGCCGGGTTGCTTGACGGTTGCGCGTGCAACGAGCCGCCAGAAGCTCGCACGCGCCGCGCGCACGCACGCCCGGCGTTCACAAGAAAGACGCCCAGCGAGGCGTCGACACGGAGACAACCATGCAACGAACCTTGGGGGCGGACGATCCGCTCGACGCCGTCACGGCCATACCGGTGGGCAATCGCGCGGCGGCGGCGCTTTCCGCGCGGCTCGACCGCCTGCCCGCCACGCGACAGCTCTGGATGCTGGTGACGCTGATCTCGCTCGGCGGCTTCTTCGAGGTCTACGATCTCATCTTCACGGGCTACATCGCGCCGGGCATGGCAAGAAGCGGCATGCTGCAGACCACTACGCACGCCTTCTTCGGCTTCAATGGTATCGGCGCGTTCGTGGCCGCGACTTTCGCGGGCCTCTTCATCGGCACGTTCTTTCTCGGCTGGCTGCCAGATCGCTTTGGACGACGAAGCGTCTTCACGTTCTCGCTGCTGTGGTATTCGGCAGGCTCGGTGGCGATGGCGTTCCAGCATACCTCGCAGGGGTTGATCCTGTGGCGCTTCATCACGGGGATCGGCGTGGGCATCGAGATCGTCACGATCGACAGCTATGTCACGGAAATGGTCCCGCAGCAGATGCGCGGCCGCGCCATGGCCTTGAACCAGGCCATCATGTTTTCAGCCGCGCCCATTTCGGCGCTGCTCTCCTGGTGGCTCGTGCCCCAGGCGCCGCTCGGTCTCGACGGCTGGCGCTGGGTCGTGCTGGCCGGCTCGCTCGGCGCGGCGCTCGTGTGGTTCGTGCGGCGCGCCGTGCCGGAAAGCCCGCGCTGGCTCGTCTCTCACGGTCACACGGAGGCGGCGGAGCGCGTGATTGCGCAGATGGAGCAGCGCGCCGTGCGCGAAAGCGGCGCGGCCCTGCCCGAGCCTGCATCCACGCTCGCTCTGCCCGCGCACCGGCGCGCCTCGCTCGCAGAACTCTGGCGGCCGCCGTACCGTGCGCGCCTCATCATGCTGGTCGCGTTCAACCTGTGCCAGGCAGTCGGCTACTACGGTTTCGCCAACTGGGTGCCCACGCTGCTGATCGGGCAGGGCGTGACCGTGACGAAGAGCCTGCTCTATGCCTTCGTGATCGCTATTGCCTTGCCTTGCGGGCCGTTGCTCGCGATGCTCGTAGCTGATCGCATCGAGCGCAAGTGGCTCATCGTCGGCTCGGCGTTCGCAGTCGTCGTGTTCGGGCTGCTGTTCGCGCAGGCGCGCGGGGCGGCTGCGCTCATTTTTCTCGGTGTCCTGATCAGTCTCGCGGGGCAGACCATCTCCGTGTGCTACCACGCCTACCAGGCCGAGCTTTTCCCCACCGCCGTGCGTTGCAGCGCCAATGGCATCGTTTACTCCGCGAGCCGCGCGGGCGCAATGATGTCGGGGTTCATCATTGCCGCGCTGCTGCGTGACTTCGGCGTGAGCGGCGTGTTTGCGGGCATCACCGTGTGCATGCTCGCGGTAATGATTTCGATTGGCGGGTTCGGGCCGCGCACGAATGGCGTGCGGCTCGAAGAACTGTCGGGATGAGGGAAGGGCGCGAAGCGGCTGGCGTTACGGGCCGACTCGACGCGAAGCGCGCCGGCCGGTGCGCTTCGCCAACGCGGGAATCAAGCTGCCGCGATCACATCGATGCGCAGCGCCGGGCCGCCTGCCGCGATCTCTAGCAGACGGTCCACGTTCGGGTGTGCGCCCGGGCGGTTGCGCGCGTCGGCAGTGTGCTCGGCGAACACCGCGAGGCCGTGTTCCGCTGCGTTGGCGTCGAGCGAGCCGAATGCTTCGCGCAGATAGTGGTAGACCGCGAGCGAGCCCTGCTTGCCGGGCTTGTTCTCGATGCTCGCGACCACGGCGCCCTGGCCGTCCACGAGATCGACGCGCTCGATGGCGTCGATGCCCGGCAGCAGCGCGAGGTTGTCCTTGAAGACGGCGCCCGGTTGAATTGCCTGAATCACTGAAAACACTCCGTTGGTTCGATAAATGGCTTTGGCGGAGCCGTATCTTAGCCGATCGGAGTGCAGGGCTGGGTTTGGCTCGCGATGGCTGTAGCATGCGCCGTTCCCGAATCGCGGGCGCAAGCGAAAACAGAAGCATCAGCAGAGGAGCGAACACATGGGCTGACCGATGATCTCCTTCATACAAAAGCGGGTGACGTCCACGGAGCCGGTTGACATTGTTTTCGCCGGTTCGCTAATGAGCGCGTTTTTGAGGCTGTCGATATTGCGAATCACGTAAGCCGTTGCGAAATACGGGCTTACGGGAAGTCTGCAATCTTTATCTGCGAAAACGCGCGCCTGAATGTGCACCGGGAAGCGTGCTTGATCCCGGGTTTGGGATTCTATTATTGCTATTGGACGCTCGACTAGAAACCGCGCCGAACCGTAACTGTGGCGCCGGTGCTATGCGAATGAAGAATGGCGACTCGCGCAGTGGCGGAAAACACCCACTGGTCCATGGTCAGCGAGAGCCTGCGCTGAGGCTGCGCGCCGATGTTCAGCGTGCTGTCCGGCACCTGCAGAATCGAGATTTGGGGCGCTGTGGAAGGGCCCATGTGCAGGTAGCCGGAAGACGGCGCCGCCTGCTGTCCAGCACCGTAACTGCTCCCGGGCGCAGATTTCACGAATTCGTAATGGTATTTATCCTGTACGACTGGCGCGCTATAAAAATTCTCCAATTGCGCGTAAAACGGCTTTTCCTGATTCTGCTGATATTCCAGTACGTAACGGTGTAAATACGTCTGAGCTTCGGGCAGTGAAGGAACGACCTCCATGGGCATGGGCGCGATATTGGCGAGCGTCATGGTTTCGGGAGCGTTCACGACGGTGCTCTGGGCGTATGCATAAGCGCTCAGCATAAGAAAGGCTGCACCGACAATCTTTTCGTTCAGGCACGTCATGAGGAAGCCTCCAATGACGAACTCGAAACATCAACCTGCTGAATATTTCGATCGAACAGACCGCCTTTGCTTCACCTGCACCAATGCATTCTAGTACCTGATTTGCTTCCTGCTACCTGAATGTGTGTGCACGAGCGGCCGATCGATGAAAAGTCCACCAGCCGGCGGATTGTCTGCACAAAGCAAGCGGGCGAAAAATGCGAGGTTCACGCCTTTCGTTGCCTAACATGGCAGTTGATATGACCGGTCGACGCAGGCGGAAGACCGGCCGCAGCGGAAGAAATTGCGGATGGGCCGGCGCCGCCGATGCCAGCGAAGCCAACCCATTCGGGAAAATACGCGGTCGGACTAGATCGTGCCGAACAAGGCGCGGGGCCGGTCCTGCAGCGTGCGCGCGAGGACCTTCAGCGCCCGCGCGAGTTGCTCCCGCGAGGTTGCACACGCGAGGTTGACGCGCACGCCATGCTCGAGCGTCGAGCGGTCGACGGCGAACGCCGAGGCGGGCATGGTGTTGACGCCGCGCGCGAGTGCGTTGGCGGCGAAGTCGTCGGAACGCCACGGCGCCGGCACACGCAACCAGACGAACATGCACGCCGGGTCGCTGTTGAGCAGGTCGCGCGGCAGGATCTGGAGCGCGAGTTCCTGCCGCGCCTGCAATTCCGCGCGCTGCGCGTCGAGTATGCGCTGCGCGGTGCCGTCCTCGATCCAGCGCGTAGTGATGAGCGTGGTGAGCGGCGCGGGCATCCAGGCCGTCGTGCGCACGGCCTCCGCGGCGAGCGCTGCGCCGTGCGGCGGCGTGAGCAGGTAGCCGATGCGCAGCCCCGGGGCGAGCACCTTCGAGGTGGAAGCCACGTGGAAGGTCAGCTCGGGGCACAGGCTCGCAATGGTCGGCAGGCGCTTGCGCAGCAGCGGCCCGTACACGTCGTCCTCGATGATCGCGATGTGATGCCGCCGCGCGATCTCCACGAGCGCGAGGCGCCGCTCGAGGCTCATCGTCACGACGCTGGGGTTCTGCAGGTTCGGCACGGCGAAGATCGCCTTCACCGGCATGCGGCGGCACGCATCTTCGAGTTGATCGGGCAGGAGGCCTTCCGCATCGCTCGGAATGCCGACCAGCTCGAACTGGAACACGGGAGCCAGCGCCTTGAGGCCGTAGTAGGTCAGCTTGTCGGAGAGGATCACGCCTTCGTGTCCCATCAGGCTGCTCAGCACGGCATAGAGGCCGTGCTGCGCGCCGCTCGTGACGACGAGATGGTCGGGCGAGGGTGTGAAGCCGGGCGCGGCGATCCACTGCGCGCCGGCCGCGCGCGCCCATTCTGCGCCTTGGGGCGGCTGGTATTCCTGGGTTTCCGGAAAACGCGGGTCGCGCGAGATCGACGCCATCGTGCGGGCGAGCTGTGCGAGGAACTCGCCGGTCGCCGGCCGGTTGACGGTCAGGTCGACCACGCCGCCCGCTTCGTTGCCGCTCGACCCCGCGCTGCGCTGCGTCGCCCCGCTCACCGCGGGCATGGCGCCGCCGGTGACGATCGAGCCGCGCCGCTTGCTCGCCACGATCAGGCCGCGCGCCTGCAGCTCCT
>DATBXG010000391.1:0-5039 GCA_036514415.1 Paraburkholderia sp. | reverse complement strand
CTCGCGCGCATCAACGTGCCCGGCATTTACGTGTATGGTGGCACGATCCGACCGGGCAACTGGAAGGGCCGTGCGCTCACCATCGTCTCGGCGTTCGAGGCCGTGGGCGAATTCACCGCGGGGCGCATGACCGAGGAAGATTTCGAAGGCGTCGAGAAAAACGCCTGCCCCTCCACGGGCTCGTGCGGCGGCATGTACACCGCGAACACGATGAGCTCGTCGTTCGAGGCGCTCGGCATGTCGCTCATGTATTCGTCGACGATGGCCAACCCCGACGAGGAGAAAGTCGACTCGGCGGCGGAATCGGCGCGCGTGCTGGTCGAGGCCGTCAAGCAGGACCTCAAGCCGCGCGACATCATCACGAAGAAGTCGATCGAGAACGCCGTGGCGCTCATCATGGCCACGGGCGGCTCGACCAATGCCGTCCTGCACTATCTCGCCATCGCGCATGCCGCGGAAATCGAGTGGACCATCGACGACTTCGAGCGCATGCGCAAGAAGGTGCCGGTGATCTGCGACCTGAAGCCTTCGGGCCAGTACGTCGCGACCGACCTGCACGAGGCCGGCGGCATTCCGCAGGTGCTCAAGATCCTGCTCGACGCGGGCCTCCTGCACGGCGACTGCATCACGATCACGGGCAAGACCATCGCGGAAGAGCTGAAAGACGTGCCGTCCGCGCCGCGAGCGGACCAGAAGGTGATCTTCCCCATCAGCCAGGCGCTGTACAAGGAAGGCCACCTGGCCATCCTCAAGGGCAACCTCGCGCTCGAGGGCGCCGTTGCCAAGATCACGGGCCTGAAGAACCCGGTCATCACCGGTCCCGCACGCGTATTCGACGACGAGCAGAGCGCGATGGAAGCGATCCTCGCCGACAGGATCAAGGCGGGCGACGTGGTCGTGCTGCGCTACCTCGGCCCGAAGGGCGGCCCCGGCATGCCGGAGATGCTCGCGCCGACTTCGGCGATCATCGGCAAGGGGCTCGGGGAATCGGTGGGTCTGATCACGGATGGCCGCTTCTCCGGTGGCACGTGGGGCATGGTGGTCGGCCACGTCGCGCCCGAGGCGTTCGAAGGCGGCACGATCGCGCTCGTGCAGGAAGGCGACTCGATCACCATCGACGCGCACAAGCTCCTGCTGCAGCTGAACGTCGACGACGCCGAACTCGCGCGCCGCCGCGCGCAATGGAAGCAGCCGGCGCCGCGTTACACGCGCGGCGTGCTGGCGAAGTACGCGGCGCTCGCGCGCCCGGCTAACCAGGGGGCGGTCACAGGCTAGACGCAGGGTTGAAGGCAGGGCGCGGTGCGGCGCCGAACGCGCGCGGCGCGTGCTGAAAACAAAAGGGCGTACGTCCAGAACGTGCGCCCTTTGCTTTTATAATGCGACGACACAGCCGGCGCACCCGCGGGCGGAGACCAGTATGAAACGGAAGTCGCAAGCAAAGAACAAGACAGCGACGCTCGCCGCCGCGCTCGCGTTCGGCCTTGCTGGCGCGCTCGGTGCAGCCCCGGCCCGCGCACAGCACGGCCCGACTGGCCTCGCGCTCGCCCAGCAGCAGAACTGCATGAGCTGCCATTCGGTGACCCGCAATTTCATGGGCCCCGCCCTGCGCGACGTTGCCGTGAAATACGCGGGCAAGCCCGACGCGCAGACCTATCTCACGCACAAGATTCTGGAAGGCAGCAGCGGCGTGTGGGGGCCGGTGCCAATGCCGGCCAACACACAGTTGAACCCCGGCCAGGCGGCCATGCTCGCGAACTGGATCCTCACGCTCAAGTGAGGCTGGGACGGCGCCAGGCGGCGTCGGGCGTCGGGTTACGCCAAACCTGGCGGCCCCCCCCTCGCCGGACCAACCTGGCCGGACCAACGTGGCGCGACCAAAACTCAGGCCGAGGGCGGTTGCCCCGAGCGCGCCGCCAGCTCTTCGCGCACGGCGGCCTTCACCCAGTTCTTGAGTTCCGTTTCGAGCGCGAGACCGATCTCGCGCGACACCTGACCCACGAGCCAGTTCGTATGCTCCTGCATCGCGGCGCTGCAGCGCGCCTCGATCACGGCGCGGCCCTCGCCCGTGAGCCACGTCAGGCAACGCCCGCGCAGGCGCTCGACGAGCGCGTCGGCGTCGTGCGCGAACAGGCCCTCCTCGCGCTCGGCCACGGCGGCCTTCACGGCAGCGGCCGTCGCGCTCTTCGCCTCTTCGACGTTATGCGCGCGCAGCGGATTGCCGGCCACCATCACCTCGCTCAAGAGCGGAATCGCAGCATCTTCCGTGTCTTGCATGCCGGACATGTTTACCTCCATCGATCGGAGCAGTCGGCCAGGCGCCGGTACGCCGCTCGCGTCCGGCCTCAGCCGCCCTGCTTGTAGTTGTTGAGCGCGTAACCGCGGTCGCGGTAGAAACGATAGCGCTCGCGGCCCGACGCGAGTTCGTCGGGCGTATCGCCAATGACTTCGAGCAGGCGCTCGAAGCGTGCGAATTGCGGCGGCACTTCCGCGCCCAGATTCAGCAGCACGCGATGATGCGGCGCGCGCTCGAGGTTCGTCGCCAGCACGATGGGCGATGCACCCGCGTGCGGGCTTTCGGCCATGCAGTGCGGCACGAAGTCGAGCGGCGAAAAGGTCCACAACATTTCGTCGAACGCGCGCAGGCGGCCGGGCTCGGCCAGCACGACCGCCTGCTGGCCCGCCAGATACGCCTTGCGCGCGAGGCGGCACGCAAACAGCAGCGAGTCGCCGACGTTCGTGTGGAAATCGATGCGCGTCATGCCAGCGCCACTTTACACACCGTCACGTGCGCAGCAATCGCCATGCCTGCCCTCATTGCGCGGCCCGATCGATCAGGAACTGCGCGAGCAGCGGCACGGGGCGGCCCGTTGCGCCCTTCGCCGCGCCGCTCTTCCACGCGGTGCCCGCGATGTCGAGGTGCGCCCACGGGTAGTTTTCGGTGAAGCGCGAGAGGAAGCACGCCGCCGTCACGCTGCCCGCCGGACGCCCGCCGATGTTGGCGAGGTCGGCGAAGTTCGACTTGAGCTGCTCCTGATACTCGTCGTCGAGCGGCAGGCGCCAGGCGGGATCGTTCGCTTCGCGCGAAGCGTCGAGCAGTTCGCCCGCGAGCGCGTCGTCCTTCGAGAAGAGGCCGCTGTTGTGATGGCCGAGCGCGATGATGCAGGCGCCCGTGAGCGTGGCGATATCGATCACGGCGGCCGGCTTGAAGCGCTCGGCGTAGGTGAGCGCGTCGCACAGGATCAGGCGGCCTTCGGCGTCGGTGTTGAGCACCTCGACGGTCAGGCCCGACATGGTCGTGACGATATCGCCCGGCTTCGTCGCATTGCCCGCGGGCATGTTCTCGCAGGTCGGGATGATGCCGATCACGTTGAGCTTGAGCCCCATTTCGGCGACCGCGCGGATCGTGCCGAGCACCGAGCCCGCGCCGCACATGTCGTACTTCATCTCGTCCATGCCCTCGCCCGGCTTGAGCGAAATACCGCCCGTGTCGAACGTGATGCCCTTGCCGACCAGCACGATGGGCGCGGCCTTGGCGCTCCCGCCCTGATAGTGCAGCACGATGAACTGGGGCGGCTCGACCGAGCCCTTTGTTACAGAAAGGAACGAGCCCATCTTGAGCGCTTCGATCTGGCGCTGGCCGAGCACCTCGACCTTGAGCTTCCAGTCGCGCGCGAGCTTCTTGGCCGTGGCCGCGAGATACGTGGGCGTGCAGACGTTGCCCGGCAGATTGCCGAGGTCGCGCGTGAGGTCCATGCCGTTGGCGAGCGCGGTGGTCTGCTTCGCTGCGAGCTTCGCTGCTTTCTCCTCGGCGGCGTCGATGCTGAAGATCACGCGCTTCAAGGCGCGCTGCGCGACGTCGGGCTTGCTCTTCATCTGCGTGAAGCGGTAGGTCTCGCCGCGCAGCGCGAGAATGGCGGCGCGCACGCACCATTCGCCCGTGCGCTCCTTCACCGGCAGTTGTGCGAGCGTGAACGTGGCCTGCGCGATTTTCGTGCCGAGGATCGCGCGCCAGGCGGCCTTGACCGCGTCGCCGTAAGCCTTCTGGCCGAATGCGTCCTGCTTGCCGAGGCCGACGAGCAGCACGCGCGAGGCGCCGATGCCGCTCACTTCCGGCAGGAACAGCGTGGAGCCGGCCTTGCCGTCGATGTCGCCGGCCTTGACGACGCGCGCGATTGCGCCGCCAATCGCGCTGTCGATCGCAAACGCCGGGCCCGAGAGCGTTTGCGCCTCGAACACGCCGACCACGACGCAGTCCGACTTGCCGGTCAGGAAGGGGCCTTCCCCGCCTTTGCTCCAGTCACAGGCTTTTATGCTAAAGTCCATCGCGCTTGTCCTCGGATAAAATCTGGGCTTAGGATGAAAGCCGCAATTATCCGCTATTTTTCCCGCGGCGGCTCCTGGGCGGTTGCGCGAGCTGCGCGCCTCCCGGCACGAACCGCCCGCCCTGCCCATCAAGAATGATCTTCGAACGTTCCCTGCAGCGCGAACTCGCGTACACGGCCGGCGCCGTGTTCATGGTTCTGCTCACGATCATGCTGACGACGATGATGATCCGCATCGTCGGCTTCGCCGCGTCGGGTCAAATCGACCCGCGCGACGTGCTGGTGCTGATCGGCCTGACCGTGATCGGCTACATGGCCGTCATGCTGATCGTCACACTCTTCGTGTCGATCCTGTTCGTGCTCACGCGCTGGTACAAGGATTCCGAAATGGTCGTGTGGCTCTCCTCCGGGGTGAGCCTCACGCGCCTCATCAAGCCGGTCGCCACGTTTGCCACGCCGATCATCCTGCTCATCGTGTTCTTCGCCTTCATCGGCTGGCCGTGGTCGAACGCGCAAAGCAAGCTGATCCGCGCGCGCTTCCAGCAGCGCGATGAAGTCTCGCTGCTCGCGCCTGGCCAGTTCCGCGAATCGCCCACCACGCACCGCGTGTTCTTCATCGAGAGCATGAGCCCCGATCAGGGCCGCGTGGAGAACGTGTTCGTCACGAGCACGGAAAACGGCAAGGTCAGCGTGATCGTCTCGAAGACCGGCCACACC
>DATBXG010000390.1:0-6315 GCA_036514415.1 Paraburkholderia sp. | reverse complement strand
TGCGGCGAGACCCGCTTCGGCGCTGGCGCGCTCGCCGCGAATGAACACTTCGCCGATGCCGAGCAGCACCGCCGACATGTGCGCGAGCGGCGCGAGGTCGCCCGAGGCGCCCACCGAGCCTTTCACGGGAATGAGCGGCAGCACGTCGGCGTTGAAGAGCGCGATGAGCGCGTCCATCACTTCGCGGCGGATGCCCGAGTGGCCCCGGCCGAGACTCGACAGCTTCAGCGCCATGAGCAGACGCACGACCGGGCGCGACATCGGCTCGCCCACGCCCACGGCGTGCGAGAGCACGAGATTGCGCTGCAGCAGCTCGAGCTGGTCGTTCGGAATGTGCGTGCTGGCAAGACGCCCGAAGCCCGTGTTGATGCCGTACGCGGGCTCGCCCTTCGCCGTGATCTCGGCAACGGCGCGCGCGCCCGCGTCGATGGCGGCGAAGCTGGCCGGGTCGAGCTCGAGCTGCACTGCCTCGCGCGCGATCTGGCGCAGGTTGGGCAGGGTCAGATAGCCGGGCGTGAGGCGAAGGGTCGGGAGCATGGTCGAATCCTGTCTATACAAGTCGCGAAAGTGGCCGAAGTCTAGCCTGGCGCGCCTGTCTATACAACTCCCCTTCCTGGCTCGCGTGACCTGGGACTAACCACGAGAGCGCCGCTTGCCCCCGTCACGCGTCGAGTTGCAGCCTGCCCCCAATAAACGCGAGAAAGCACTGCACGCGCGCCGCGAGCGCCGCGCTGCGGTAGTACACGGCGTGAACCGGCTGGCGCGCTTCGACGAGCGCATCGTCGAGCACGGTGACGAGGCGGCCAGCCTCGCGGTCGGCCGTGGTGAGAAAGTCGGAGAGGCATGCAATGCCGCTACCCGCGAGCGCGAGCTGGCGTATCGTCTCGCCGCTCGACGCGAGGAGCGCGGGCGCGATCGTGTAGCCGGGCCCGGCCAGTTGTGCTTCCATGGCCGCACCCGCTTCACTTCCGCTCTCACGCCCGCCCTCGCCTTCGGCCGCCCGCAGCGGCCAGCGATTCAGATGCGCGGGCGCCGTGAAGCCGATCAAGCGATGCTCGCCCAACGCGGCCACGCTGCGCGGCGCGCCGTGCGCCGCAAGATAGTCGGGGCTCGCCACGATGCGCAGCCGGCTCGTGCCGAGCGCACGCGCGTGAAGCGTGGAATCCTGCAGCGTGCCGATGCGAATCGCGATATCCACGCGCTGTTCGAGTAGATCGACGATGCGCTCGTTATTCGTGAGTTCGAGCTGGATCTCGGGATAGCGTTCGGCGAACGCCGCGACGTGCGGCACGATGCAGTGGAGCATGAATGGCGTGGCCGCGTCCACGCGCAGCCGTCCCGAGGGACGCTCGCGGTGGCGCGTGACGGCCTCCTCGGCGTCGGCCATTGCCGCGAGAATCGCGCGGGCGCGCTCCAGAAACAGGTCGCCCTCCTCGGTGAGTTGCAGGCGTCGCGTCGTGCGCAGGATCAGCGCGACGCCGAGCTGCTTTTCGAGCCGCGTGAGCGCGCGGCTCACGCCCGATACGGTCTGTTCGAGCTTTTCCGCAGCGGCGGTGATCGACCCCGCGTCGATCACGGTCACGAATACGAGCAGTTCGTCGGTCGACGTCTTCATCGTTGATATTGTTGATCTGCAGTCAAGATTCATTTGAGACTAACACGCTTTTTGCAACGCACGGATGCTCCGATACTCGCTCCCAATGCAATCCGGACAGGACCAGGAGCAACCCATGAAAGTATTCGTGACAGGCGCAGGCGGTTTCATCGGCGGGACGATCGCGGCGCACCTCGTGCGCGCGGGACACGAGGTGCGCGGCCTCGTGCGCCGGCCCGAGCAGTTCGCCGAACTCGAGAAGCTCGGCATCGCGCCCGTGCAGGGCGATCTCGACGACCGCGAGACGCTGATGGCAGAAGCGCGCGCCGCCGACGCCGTGATCAACGCGGCGAGCAGCGACCATCGCGGCGCGGTCGAGGCGCTCGTCGACGCGCTCGCAGGCTCCGGCAAGACGCTGCTGCACACGAGCGGTTCCAGCATCGTGGGCGACGCCTCGGGCGGCGAGGCCACGGAGCGCATCTATCACGAAGACGCCCTGCCCGAGCCGACCGCCGACAAGGCGGCTCGCGTGGCCATCGACGATCTCGTGCTCGCGAGCGCGGCGCGCGGCGTGAAGAGCGCCGTGCTCTGCAACACGCTGATTTACGGCGTGGGCGCGGTGCCGGGCGCGGCGAGCGTGCAGTTGCCGCGGCTCATCCGCCAGGCGCAAAAAAGCGGCGTGATGCGCCACGTGGGGCGTGGTCTGAACATCTGGTCGAACGTCCATGTCGACGACGTGGCCGAGCTGTACCGCCTCGCGCTGGAAAACACGCCGGCGGGCACCTTCTACTTCGTGGAAAGCGGCGAAGCGAACTTCCGCGACATGAGCACGGCGCTCGCCGATGTCATGGGCCTCGGCGAGCCGCAGGACTGGCCGCTCGAAGCCGCGATCGAGGAATGGGGCTACGAGATGGCGTCGTACGGCCTCGGCTCGAACAGCCGCGTGCGCGGCGAGCGCGCCCGCACGCTGCTCGGCTGGCAGCCGTCACGCACGTCGGTCACGGACTGGATCCGCTCATCAATGCGAGTTCCGCAAAAATAGGTGCGATACCGCACGCCATTGTTGCGTATCCGTAAGGTCGGTCCGCTAGAATCCGGGCAGTTCGCACTACCCACCTGCGCCTCGAATGCGCCGGCACCGGATCCGCCAATGCTACTCGCGCTGAACTTCTACTGGCTGACCAATCTGCTCGCCATCCTGTTCATCGTCGCGTGCCTCTACGACACGCGCTACGACGAATATGGCACGCTGACCCTCGCCGCCGGTGCGATGGGACTCATCGTGATGGCGATCGAAGTGCTGCTGCGCCCAGCGTTCGAGATGTCGCTCTAGCGCGAATGCCTTCGCGACTGGCGCAGCGCCTTTCGTTGCGCTAACAACCGTCTGCCCCCACTGCGCTGTCCCCTATGACTTCTCGTGCGCACAGCACGCCGACTGCGCGGGCGCATCTTCGTAGCGATCGTGGTGGCGCATCCACTCGCGCATGTCCTTCTCTTCGTTGCGGCCCTTGGCGGTCAACTCCAGCATCGCATACGTGCCGATCAGCATTTCTCCCCCGCGCGCGTATGTCGAATACGTGTGATACACGTTGCCCGCTTCGTCGCGATAGAACGCGCTAACGCCGGGTAGCTCGTCGCTCATGTAGTCCTGCTCGACATAGTTGTAGATCGCCTTGCCGTGCGCCTTGTCGGCCTCGCTGAACGAGACGTGATAGTCGAAGTTGAAGTCGCTGCCATACGACGACACCCACGGGAACCGCCAGCCCATGCGCTTTTTGAACGCCTCGATCTTCGCGAGCGGCGCGCGGGAAACGGCCACGTAGGTCACGTCGTGATGCTCCAGATGCGGCAGCGCGCCGTCTACGTGATCGGAGAGGAACGAGCAGCCCGGGCAGCCCTCTTCCCACTCCGGCCCGAGCATGAAGTGATAGACGAGCAACTGGCTGCGCGGCCCGAATAGCTGGGCGAGCGTGCGCGGGCCTTGTGGCGTTTCGAAGGTATACGTCTTCTCGACTTTCACCCACGGCAACGCCTGACGCTTCGCCACCAGGGCGTCGCGAGCGTGCGTGAACGCACGCTCTTCGGCAAGAAGCGCCTTGCGCGCCTCGATCCATTCGTTCTGCGAAACGATCTCGTGCTGTTCCATCTCTGCCTCCTCCTTCGTGAACACGCGCCGTTCAGTCGAACTCCGAGTCGAACAGCGCCACCAGTTGATCGATCGAGCTAGTCCAGCCCTCGTTGTGCGAATCGCGCGCCGCTTCGTCGAAGAAGCGCTCGTGCTTGAGCGTGAGGTCAGTGGCCAACCCATCGGCGCGCAGCGTCACCGTGACGAGCGACTCGCGCTCCGGCGTGCTGCGCCACGCCCACGTGAATACGAGCTTTTGCTCCGGCACGACTTCGAGATACGTGCCGCTCACATCGTGATCCTCGCCGTTCGCGCCGCGCATGATCACGCGAAAGCGCCCGCCCACGCGCACGTCCGCTTCGGCGTGGATGCAGGTGGTGTCGAGCGGCTGCATCCAGCGCATCAGCTGCGCCGGCTGCGTCCACGCGGCGTAGACCTTTGCGGCGATGGCGTTGATGCGTCGCCGGATGGTGAGGCTCGGAGCGTCATGGGCACGCTGGGCAGCGCCTGCGCCGGGCCCGGCTGAGGGTTGGGTCGACATGCATCTTCCTCCACGAAAGCGGCGAGACGATCGAGTGCGTCGCTCCAGAAGCGCTGATAGTGCGCGAGCCATTGCATCGCGTCCTCCATCGGCCCCGCGGCAAGCCGGCACGCCACGGTGCGGCCGGTTTTCGCACGCGTGACGAGGCCCGCCTGAGCGAGCACGTCCAGATGCTTCATGACCGCCGGCAGCGACATCGCGAACGGCTGCGCGAGCGCACTCACCGAGAGTTCGTCGTGCTGCGCGAGGCGCGCCAGCAGCGCGCGCCGAGTGGGATCGGCGAGCGCCGCGAAGGTGCGGTCAAGGGCTGCGTCTTCATACTTAACCATGCGGTTTAGCATAGGCGACGAACGAGGGATGTCAAGGACGAACGGCGGCGCGCACGCCCGCATCGCCGCCACTAGAATGGCGGTTTCACCGCGCCGCGTCATTTCAACGCGCGCCCTCTTTCCAACTGCCAGGCCATGCCGTCCAAAATCCGCAACTCGCTGCTCTGGATCTTCGACGCCTTCGAGCGCGAGCCCGACTACCTCTGCAAGCGCATGTTCGGCTGCGACGCCGCGTATCTGGACGGTCTCCTGTGCCTCGTGGCCGCCGACCGCGACCCGCCGTTCAACGGCGTGCTGGTGTGCACGTCGCAGGACCGCCATGCGTCGCTCATCGAGGAGATGCCAGCCCTGCGGGCGCATCCCGTGCTCGGCAAGTGGCTCTACGTGCCGCAGGCCGATGCGGCATTCGAAGACACCACCGAACGGCTGGCCGCCCTCGTACTCGCGCGGGACGCGCGCATCGGCGTGCAGCCCAGGCCGCGCAAGCCTCGCAAAGCCGGCAAAACGCGCAACAGCGTGCTGCCGGAGTAATACGGCCTGCCTGGCCGGCACGACGCAAAAACCACACGGCCCGCGCCGCCGTGGAGCGACGCGGGCCGTGCAGCCGCCCGGACGGGCCGCCGTGGCCACCGGGCGAACGACCGGGTCATCCGTGCTCAGATGGCCCAGCCGCCCAGGTAGAACGCAGCCAGCACGCCGGCGATGATGACCGTGCCCACGTTCAGCTTGCGGATCTCGCTGCTCACCACGCGGCCGATCACGAGCGTGCAGAAGCCCAGCATGATGCCCGTGACGATGTTCGCCGTGAGCACGATGAACACGGCGCACACGAGGCCCGACATCGCGTCGACCATATCGGCCATGTCGAGACGGCTCACGCTCGAGAGCATCATGAGGCCGACGTACATCAGCGCGGGCGCCGTGGCGTACGAGGGCACGAGGCCCGCGAGCGGCGCGAAGAACATCACCGCGAGGAACAGCACGCCCACCATGGCGGCGGCGAAGCCCGTCTTCGCGCCCGCGGCCACGCCCACCGTCGATTCGATATAGGCCGCCGCCGGCGCGCCGCCGAAGAAGCCCGAGAAGATCGAGCTGAGCGAGTCGGCCGTGAGCGCCCGCCCGCCGTTGACGATGCGACCGTTCGCGTCGAGCTGGCCCGCCTGCCCCGCCACGGCGCGGATCGTGCCGGTGGCGTCGAACACGGCCGTCATCACGAGCGCGAGCACGCTGGGCAGCACGGCGAGCGAGAGCGCGCCCTTGATGTCCATCGCGCCGATCAGCGAGGCATGGCCCGGCGCCGAAAGCGAAGGCCACGCGAACACGCCGTGAAAGGTCACGGCCGGATCGATGGCGAGCCCAAGCGACGAGATCGCGACGATCACGATCAGGATCGAGCCCGGCACGCGGCGGCGCACGAGGCCGAAGATCGCGGCGAGGCCGACCACGGAAAGGATCACGGGCAGCGAAGTGATATGGCCGAGCGAGACTGGCAGACCCGCGCCCGGATTCTTGACGACGAGGCCCACGTCGTTCGCGGCGATCAGCAGCAGAAAGAGCCCGATGCCGATGCCCGTGCCATGCGCGATGCCGTGCGGCAGGTTGCGCAGGATCCACGAGCGCACGCCCGTCACCGAGATCGCCGTGAACACGAGGCCCATGAGGAACACCGCGCCGAGCGCCACTTCGGGCTTGAGCCCCTTGCCGAGCACGAGGCCGAAGGCCGTGA
>DATBXG010000389.1:0-6479 GCA_036514415.1 Paraburkholderia sp. | reverse complement strand
GGCGGGCGTGATGCTCGCACTCGACGCCGCGGGCGCGCCATTCGATTCCTACGCGATCGTCGATCTGTCGGGCGAGTTGCGCGAACGCCAGCGCGAGACCATCGCGAAGCTCGCGCCCGCGCTGCTCCCACGCGTGACATGGCTCGACGCGCTGCCCGCGCAGTTCGAAGGCGTCGTGATCGGCAACGAGGTGCTCGATGCCATGCCGGTGCGCCTCTTCGCGCGCAAGGACGCCGTGTGGCACGAGCGCGGCGTCGGCATGAACGGCGAGGGCGCCCTCGTCTTTGCCGACCAGCCTGCGCATTCGGGACGCGACGCCAGCTGGCCCGAAGGCGTGCTCGCGGGCGTGGAAGGCAGCGAAGACTACGTGACCGAAACGCACGAAGCGGCGCTCGCGTTCACGCGCACCGTATGCGCGATGCTCCAGCGCGGCGCGGCCTTCTTCATCGACTATGGGTTTCCGCGCCACGAGTACTACCACGCGCAACGCGCGCAAGGCACGCTGATGTGCCACTACCGGCACCGCGCGCACGGCGACCCGTTCCTCTATCCCGGCTTGCAGGACATCACCGCGCACGTGGAATTCACGGGCATTGCCGAAGCGGGCGTCGAAGCGGGCGCGGACCTGCTCGGCTACACCACGCAGGCGCGCTTTCTGATGAACGCGGGCATTACCGAAGTGCTCGGCGAAATCGATCCGCGCGACCCGCAGCGCTTCCTGCCCGCCGCGAACGCGGTGCAGAAGCTCGTTTCCGAAGCGGAGATGGGCGAACTCTTCAAGGTGATCGCGTTTTCGCGCGGCATCGACGAGACCATCACGGCGTTCGCGCGCGGCGACCGCAGCCACACGCTATGACGCTCACGCCGAGGCGCTCATGATCCGCTGGTTCCTCACCACCTTCATCGCCGTCGCGATTCTCTCCAGCGCGCAGCCGTGGCTCAGGAAGCTCGGCATCGGGCGCCTGCCCGGCGACATCACGCTGCGCATTTTCGGCCGCGAGTATCCGCTGCCGTTCATGTCGACGCTCGTGCTTTCCATGGCGCTTTCGTTTCTCGTGCGCGCGCTCTGAGGGCGCACGCACGAACGCCTTGAAGCGGCACGGGGCGCGTCAGGCCGAAACGAGCGCGCCTTCCACCGCCGCGATGCGCGCCTGGTGCACGGCTTCCTTGATCTTCTCGGCGCCGCCCTTCCCGCCCGACTCCGCGATCGAGCGGGCGATCGTCCCCGCATCCACGCCGCGCGCGGCCACGAGCGCCACGCGCAGCCGCTCGGCCTGCGGATAAGGCGCGTTCTCCCAGTTCAGCCGCCCGCGCAAGTCCGACTCGCAGGCCTGCAACGCCTCGGCAAAACGCGCGGGCTTGCGCAGCGCGTCGCAGCGTTCGAGCATGCGCACGAGCGCCGCCGCGCCCATGTCCATCACGCGATGCATGTTGCCGTGCTCGCGCGCGACGAGCACCGCGAGTTCCCGGCAGTCGTTGGGCACGCGCAGGCGGTCGCACAGCGGCCTTAGCAGATCCACACTGCGCCCTTCGTGACCAATGTGGCGCGGCAGCACGTCCTCGGGCGTCGTGCCCTTGCCGAGATCGTGCGTGAGCGCCGCGAAGCGCACCGGCAGCGTGTAGCCCTGCGCGGCCGCATGGTCGATCACCATCATCACATGCACGCCCGTGTCCACTTCCGGGTGATAGTCGGGGCGCTGGGGCACGCCCCACAGCACATCGACCTCGGGCAACACACGTGCGAGCGCGCCGCAATCGCGCAGCACCTCGAACATGCGCGACGGTTTCGCTTCCATGAGACCGCGAGAGAGTTCCTGCCACACGCGCTCCGGCACGAGCGCATCGACTTCGCCCGATGCGACCATATCGCGCATCAGTTCGAGCGTTTCCGGCGCAACGGTGAAGTCGGCGAAGCGCGCGGCGAAGCGCGCGATGCGCAGGATGCGCACGGGGTCTTCGAGAAACGCCTCGCTCACGTGACGAAACACGCGCGCATCCAGGTCCCGCGCACCGCCGAACGGATCGACGACCGGTCCTGTGAGCACGCCGCCCGGCTGCACTTCGCGCGCCATCGCGTTGATCGTGAGGTCGCGGCGCGCGAGATCTTCTTCGAGCGTCACGTCGGGCGCGTAGAAGAACTGGAAGCCGTGATAGCCCGCCGCCGTCTTGCGCTCGGTACGCGCGAGCGCGTACTCCTCCTGCGTTTCGGGATGCAGAAAAACCGGAAAATCCTTGCCCACGGGACGAAAACCCTGCGCGGCCATCTGCTCGGGCGTCGCGCCCACGACGACATAGTCGCGGTCGCGCACGGGCAGCCCGAGCATCTCGTCGCGGATTGCACCGCCTACGACGTAGATCTTCATTCGTCGTCGCGTTCGTCGTCGGCGACGATGTGCGTTTCGCGGCGTGCTGCTTCTACCCACCCGGCCACGGCGGGCAGCGCGCTCACGCGCTGCGCGTAGGCCGCCGCTTCGGGCGAGAGCTTCGGCTCATAGCTGTTCAAGCGCACGACGACCGGCGCATACATGGCGTCGGCAATGCCGAACTCGCCGAACAGGAACGGCCCGCCGCTCGCGGCAAGGCATTCGCGCCAGAGCGCGTCGATGCGCGCGACATCGGCGAGCGCGCCGGGCGTCGCACCGGCGCCTGGCTTCGCCTTGCGGATGTTCATCGGCATGTGGTTGCGCAGCTCGCCGAAGCCCGAATGCATCTCGGCGCTCACGCTGCGCGCGCGGGCGCGAGCGTTCGCGTCGCGCGGCCACAGCGCGTGCTGCGGGAAGCGCTCGGCGAGCGTCTCGGCAATCGCGAGCGAATCCCACACGGCAAAGCCGTCTTCGGAGACGAGGCACGGCACCTTGCCCGAGGCCGAAAACGCGAGGATCGAGGACTTGGTGCCCGGCTCGTCGAGCTCGATCAGCACTTCCTCGAATGGAATGCCGAAGTGCTTGAGCAGCACCCACGGGCGCATCGACCACGACGAATAGTTCTTGTCTCCGATAACGAGCTTCATTGTTCCAATGACCGTAGTGAGTTGAAGGGACACCAGCCAGCGGTGAATCAGCGATGCGCGCTGGTGCGAAAGATGTTCAGCCGCGAGCGCAGCGAGGCGTCGGCGAGATAGAGCGGCGCGATCGTCTCGATGCTCGCCGGCTCGATATCGAGCTCGGGCGCGAGCGGCCCGGTCAGCACGCTGTCCACCTTCATCGAATCGAGATTATCGCGCGTGAGCACCGGCACGCCCGGCGCCATTTCAAAAGAAAGCGCCTGCAGACGTCCGAACGCATCGGGCAGCCGCACGATGCGTGCGTGGCGGCCCACCACTTCGCCGCAGTACTGGACCAGCTGCTCGAGCGTGTAGACCGTCGGGCCGCCGAGTTCGTAAGTGTGACCGCTCGCGGCATCGAGATCGAGCACGTTGACGATGGCCTTCGACACGTCGCCCACGAACACCGGCTGAAACTTCGCGTCGGGCATGGCGAGCGGAATCATCGGAAAGAGCCTTTGCAGGAGCGCGAAGCGGTTGAGGAAGGTGTCCTCGGGACCGAACACGACCGAAGGCCGGAAGATCGTCGTGGCGAGCGCCGTGGCCGCATGCACGGCTTTTTCGCCGTCGCCCTTCGAGCGCAGGTACATGCTCGGCCCGCGCGAGTCGGCGCCGAGCGAACTGATGTGGATGAGCCGGTGCACGCCCTTGCCCTCGCAGGCGGCGACGATCTTCGTGGGCAACTCGACGTGCAGCTTCGCGAAGCCCGGCCCGTAGGGATCGCCGCGCCCGCCATTGAGCGTGCCGACGAGATTGATGACCGCGTCCGCGTTCTCGACGAACGCGGCGAGCGCGACTGGATCGGACACGTCGGTCTCGATCACGTCGACGGGCAGCAGGGTGAGATGGCGGGCGTTGTAGCGGCGACGGGTGGCGATGCGCACGTCCTTGCCCGCCTCGACGAGCGCGTTGACGAGATGGCTGCCGATGAATCCCGAACCGCCGATGACCGCAATGGCTTGATGTCTCATCTTCGACCTCCTCGGGCAGACGGCGCCGCCGCGTACGAGGTCCGGTTCGTCCCGCAGCGCGCCAGCCAGGAGGCGGAGCGCGCCGCGTGCCGCGCGCACAGGCAAGCGGCGCGGCGTGACGGCGAGGCGCTTACGGCGAGATGTAGCCGAGACGCGCCTTCAGCGATTGCGGACGGCCCTCGAACAGCGCCGCATAGTAGACCGTGTTCGACAACACGTTTTTCACGTAATCGCGGGTTTCCTGGAACGGAATGGTTTCCGCGAAGATGGCGCCTTCGACGCCGCCCTGCAACGACTGGCGCCACGCGCGCGGGCGCCCCGGCCCGGCGTTGTAGCCCGCGGTGGCGAGCACGGCGGAACCGTCGAACTGATTGTAGATCATCGACAAATAGTTCGTTCCGAGCAGGATATTGGTGTTGAGATCGTCGAGCTGCTCGCGCGAGAGCGGGCCGAGGCCGATCTTCTTCGCCACCATTTGCGCCGTGGCCGGCATGATCTGCATGAGGCCGCTCGCGCCCACACCGGACTTCGCGTTGAGGATGAAGCGCGATTCCTGGCGGATGAGGCCGTAGGCCCATTCGACGTCGAGACCGTTCGACTGCGCATCGCGCTCCACCACGTCGCGGAACGGCGCGAGATAGCGCAGCGAGAAGTCGTGCTCCGTTTGCGTGCGGTCGGCCGTGTTGACGGTGCGGTCGAGCAGCTGGATGCGTTTCGCGTATTCGGCGACGGCGAGGAGCTGGCGATCGCTCATGCCGCGCAGCGGCCAGTTCCATTCGCGGTTGCCTTCGAGCCGCAGGTTCAGCGCGTAGAAGCGCTGCGCGAGCGCGAAGCCCGGCGTTTGCGCGGCCTGGGCGATTTCGGCGTCGCTCACCGGGGTTTTGGGCGGAATCGTGATCTTCTGGCCGAGTTCTTCGGTGGCGAGCTGGCCGTAGAAGTTATAGCCCGGCGAGATCGACGCGAACTCCTGGTTCGCCTGGCCGGTTTCACCCGCCTGCTTGAGCGCGCGTGCGTGCCAGTAAACCCACGACGGTTGCGCGCGCAGCGCCGCCGGCATCTGCTCGATCGACCAGCGCACCATCGTCCAGTCGCCGCCCAGCAGCGCCGCGCGCGTGCGCCATTCGTAAGCGGGGCCCGAGAGCGGCGCGTTGACCGAGAGGCGATACCAGCCGAGTGCGGCGGGCAGGCGCTTGAGCGCGCCCTGATATCCGATCGTGCCCCAGCCGATCGCGCGCTCCGGCGAACTGAGCTGCGGCGCGACGGTGGCGAAGGTGGCCGCGGCCATGGCCGGGTCGTTGCGCGCCATCACCGTGATGGCGAGCAGCGCGAGCTGGTGCGATTGCGGATCAGCGGTGACGCCTTGCGCGAGCGTGAGCGGCGGCGTGCTGACGGCCTGGCTGAACGCCGTGGGGTCGGGACGCTGCGCGAGGCCGTCGAGCAGCTTCGCGCCGGTCGAGGTCTGGTTCTGCTCGTAGGCCACGCGGATCTGCTGCCACACGTCGTCGCCCGAGAACTGGCCTTTGATGGCGAGCGCCGTAATGAGATCCACACAGCCGTCGCCGTAATAGCGCGGGTCGGTGAGCAGCGCGCGCGCGTCGTCCGCGACGTTCTCGCCGCGCGCGGCGCGCGACGCGAGCGCGTAGCACTTCACCTGCGTGTCGTCGTTGAGCACGAAGCGCGGATACTGCTGGTCGAAGTTCGCCCAGTCGTGGCGCGCGCCCAGCACGAGCAGATAGTCGTTGCGCAGGCGGTCAGCGATCGCCTGGCCGTCGTAGCGCTGCAGGAACGACAGCACCGGCGCGTCGGGCGCGTCCAGACGCGCGTGACCCTGCGAATCGAAGAGCTGCGGCTTGAGCTGGAAGTATTCGAGATACGACGGCGCCGGGTAATCGGGGATCATCGCAGCGAGTTGCGCGGCGCGCGCGGGATCGTTGTTGCGCGCGGCTTCGCGGAGCTGGATGAAGGTCTGGTCGTCGCTGGAAAGGACTGCGCCTACGGGCAGTGCGACGGGACGCACGGCGGACGCCGTGCTGCATGCTACGAGTGCCGCGGCGGTCAGTGCGAGACCGACCGCGCGATATACTCGGACAAGGCGTTTGGACATCATTATTACTGGAGCGCGAGGTGAGCCCAAGCATAGCACGCAACCCCCATACGGAATCCAAAAAGGACTGGCGTGCAAAGCTGCTTCCTCGGCGAATTGAGGCGGCTTCCGACGTGGCAATCAGTGCGGCACTGACGGCTCGTCTCGATGCGCTCGTTGCGCAATTCGAACCGCATTCGATCGGGTTCTATTGGCCCTTGCGCGGCGAGTTCGATGCACGCGCCTGGATCGCCGCGTGGCTCGCCGCGGATGCCTCGCGCCGCGCCGCCCTGCCAGCCATTGCCGAGCGCCACACGCCGCTCGTCTTTCACGCCTGGACGCCGGACGCGCCGATGCGCGAAGGCCATCACGGGATACTCGA
>DATBXG010000388.1:0-2917 GCA_036514415.1 Paraburkholderia sp. | reverse complement strand
TGTTCATCGCCGAAGGCGTGCCGGCTGTCGTGTGGGCCGTGTGCTGGTGGTTCCTCGTGCGCGACAAGCCCTCACAGGTCACCTGGCTCTCCGACGATGAAAAGCGCGCGCTCGACGCCGCGCTGCGCGCGGAGCAGGCGGCCATCAAGCCGGTGAAGAACTATGCCGAGGCGTTTCGCACGCCTGCCGTGATGCTGCTCTCGGCGCAGTACTTCTGCTGGAGCATCGGCGTGTACGGCTTCGTGCTGTGGCTGCCCTCGATCGTGAAGAACGGCTCGGCGCTCGGCATGGTCGAAACGGGCTGGCTCTCCGCCGTGCCGTATCTCGCGGCGACCATTGCGATGCTCGCCGCCTCGTGGGCGTCGGACAAGCTCGACAATCGCCGAGCCTTCGTGTGGCCGTTCCTGCTGGTCGGCGCGCTGGCCTTCGCGGGCTCCTACGCGCTCGGCTCGACGCACTTCTGGGTCTCCTACGCTCTGCTCGTGGTGGCGGGCGCGGCGATGTACGCGCCGTATGGCCCGTTCTTCGCGATCGTGCCGGAACTGCTGCCGAAGAACGTGGCCGGCGGCGCGATGGCGCTGATCAACAGCATGGGCGCGCTGGGCTCGTTCGTCGGCTCCTATGTGGTTGGGTATCTGAATGGCGCGACGGGCTCGCCTGCGGCATCCTATGCGTTCATGAGCGCGGCGCTGCTCGTTTCGGTCGGCCTCACGCTCGCCGTCAAGCCGCAGCGCGACGCCGCGCGTGGCTACGCCACGCCGGCTCACGGAAAATAACGGACTTCACCTGGCAGACCCATGAAGCAGAAAATCGTTGTCTACAAAGCCGTGCCCGCCGATGTCGCCGACTACCTGCGCGAGCACGCCGAAGTCGTCGTGATCGACGCCGACCAGCCCGGCGCGCTTGCCGCCGCGCTCGAGGACGCCGATGGCGCGATCGGCGCGAGCGTGAAGATCACGCCCGACATGCTGGACGGCTCGCGCGTGAAGGCGCTCTCGACTATCTCGGTGGGCTACGACCAGTTCGACGTGCCCGATCTGACGAAGCGCGGCATCGTGCTCGCGCACACGCCCGACGTGCTGACCGAATCGACGGCCGACACCGTGTTTTCGCTCATTCTCGCGAGCGCGCGCCGCGTGGTCGAGCTGGCCGACTGGGTCAAGGCGGGCCGCTGGAAAGGCAGCATCGGGCCCGCGCAATACGGCGTGGACGTGCAGGGCAAAACGCTCGGCATCGTGGGGCTCGGGCGCATTGGCGGCGCGGTCGCGCGGCGCGCGTCTCTCGGCTTCGACATGAAGGTGCTCTACACGAACCGCAGCCCGAACGAAGCGGCTGAGCGCAACTATGGCGCGCGCCGCGTCGAACTCGACGAACTGCTCGCAAGCTCCGATTTCGTGTGCCTCCAGGTGCCGCTCACCCCGGCCACGCGCCACCTGATCGGCGCCGAACAGCTCAAGCAGATGAAGAAGAGCGCGATTCTGATCAACGCCTCGCGCGGTGCGACCGTCGACGAGCAAGCGCTGATCGCGGCGCTCGAAGCGGGCACGATCCACGGCGCGGGCCTCGACGTGTTCGAGCGCGAGCCGGTCGATCCCGCCTCGCCGCTCCTGCGCATGCCGAACGTGGTGGCGCTGCCGCACATCGGCTCGGCCACGCACGAGACGCGTCACGCCATGGCGCGCTGCGCGGCGGAGAATCTCGTCGCGGCGCTCGCCGGCACGCTCGACGTGAACATCGTCAACCGCGAGGTGCTCGCGCGATGAGCACGGCATCGGGCGGCGCGGATGGCGCGGAGGGCTCGGAAAAGGGCGCAGCGGCCACGCCGCCGCGCCGCGCGACCATCAGCGATGTGGCGCGTGAAGCCGGCACCGGCAAGACCAGCATCTCGCGCTATCTGAACGGCGAGCTGGGCGTGCTTTCGCCCGATTTGCGCGCACGCATCGAAGCGGCGATCGAGCGGCTCGACTATCGCCCCAACCAGATGGCGCGCGGGCTCAAGCGCGGGCGCAACCGTTTGCTCGGCCTGTTGCTCGCGGATCTCGCCAATCCTTATTCGGTGGAGATCTTGCAGGGCGTGGAGGCCGCATGTCACGCGCTCGGCTATATGCCGCTCATCTGCCATGCGGCGAACGAGATCGACATGGAGCGGCGCTATCTGCAGTTGCTCACCACGTATCGCGTGGAAGGCGTGATCGTCAACGCGCTCGGCGTGCGCGAGTCGATGCTCAAGCCCGTGGGCGGCGGCGGCATTCCGGCCGTGCTGGTCGACCGGACCGTAGACGGCCTCGATGCCGATGTGGTCGGCCTCGACAACGCGGCGGCCGTGCATCTTGGCACGGAGCATCTCCTGTCGCGCGGCTACGACGACATCGTGTTCGTCGTGCAGCCGTTCGAGCAGGTCAGCTCGCGGCGCGAACGCGAAGCGGCGTTTCGCGAATCGATGCAGGCGACGAGAGGGGCCGCACGCGGCCTCACGCACGTGCTCGATCTCCACGACGAAGCGGCCGTGCAGGCCGCGCTCGCGGCACTCGATGCGCATGTGGCCCACGCCGCCGCGCGCGGGACGCGCTGCGCGCTTTTCGCGGCGAACGCGCCAGTGGCGCTGCGCCTCGCGCTTCACCTGAAAGCGGCGCTCGGCACGCAGTGGCAGCAGCGCGTGGCGCTCATCGCCATCGACGATCCGGACTGGGCCGAGCTTGCCGGCATCACCACGATACGTCAGCCCACGCGCGAGATAGGCTACCGCGCGGTGGAGTTTCTGCACGAACGCATCGAGGGTGCCGCGCCTGCCGCGCGCTCGGCGGCGTTCGAGGGCGAGCTGGTGGTGAGGGCGTCGACGCTCGGGTGATTGCGGTGCTGGACAGGACGCTTTTTTGCGGCTTGACCGCGCGAGATAAGCGCGCAATTCGCGCTATCC
>DATBXG010000387.1:0-2967 GCA_036514415.1 Paraburkholderia sp. | reverse complement strand
CGGCGGTCTTGCCATCGGTCTCCGCCGCCTCGCGTAGCACGATCGCCACGGCGAGGGCTTCCTGCTCGTCGTTGGCCGCCTCAATAACCATCATCGCCGTCGCAGCCCGATCGGCCCCCGCTTCTAAGCTCTTGCGCGCGGTGTGCCAGCGGTCCGTCGTGTCGGCGGGGCGCAGGACTTCCGACACGAAGGCCTCGCGCGGCGAGGACTCTTCGAGCTGCGTCACCTGCGCGCGCGTGATTCCGATGCGCTTGAGCAGCGCCTGCATGGCGAATTGCGCGTGGCCGAAGGCCGGCACGCGCTTCTCGTCGCCGGACAGCGCCTGCCACGAAGCCTCATCGAGTGCCATGTCGAGTCCGGGCAGCACTAGTGCGCCACGCGGATGTTTGGCGATCGTCTCGAGCAGCATGGCGGTCGCCGGCATCGAGCCAGTCGAACCGGCGGCGATAGCCGGCGCGTCAGAGCGCGCGAGTCGTGCCTGCTCCGCTGCGATTAGCCGGTCGCGCCGCTCCGCTGGCTCAATGACGCCGCGCTCGTCAAGAATGCGTGGCCACTGCTCGCGCAGCACCTGCAGCAGACGCAGCGAAAGCTGCCAGTACTGATCGAGATCGGGCTGCTCTTCGCGCACCAGGTCGTCGATCTTTTCCCAGCCGACACTGCGCGTGATCATGTCGTCGCTCAACCGCGCCAGATCATCGGCGAGCGCCATCGCCGCCGCCGGCGTGCTGGCGACGAGCGGCGTGCCAGCGGCGCCGTGTAGTTCCGGCGACTTGACCCAGGTCATGATCAGCTGGGCGAGCAGCAGCCGCCGTTCGAACGGCGCCAGCGCGTCCGGCAGCCTGAGCGCGGTTTCCGCAAGCTCGCCGGTCGCTGCCTGTGCGAAGATCAGCTCGTCTTCGTCGAGTTCGCCGAGCGCCACGATGTGCGGCAGGATGACGGCGTCGGCGCCGATGTCGAAGAAAACCTTGCGCGCAAGGCGGCAGGCGCGCCGGGTCGGCAAGTAGAGCGTGGCGCGGGCAAGCTCGAGCGGATCTCGGTGCGCCGGAAAGCCGGGCACGAGTTTGCCGGCGCGCAGCGCATCGATCAGCACGCGCAGAAATGGCGCCGAAGCGGGAATGTTGAAGACGCGGGGACTCATGCGTGCAGCATACATCGGTGTGACACGAAACTAGGCGGTGCTGGCTCTTACAATGGCCTGTTCTGCCTCCGTTATGGCCTCGAGCGTACCGACGTGCATCCACAAGCCCTCGAGGCGCAACCCGTGTAGGCGGCCAGCGGCGGCGGCGCGGTCGAACAGCTGGGTGAGCCTGAATTCGCCGGTCGGTGCGCCGACAAAGAGAGCGGGCGACAGGATCGCCGCGCCGGCGAAGACGAAGGGTGCCACCTCGCGCTCAGCGCGGCGGCGCAGCCGCCCGTCGGCGGCCATTGCGTAGTCGCCGCGCCCGGCATAACCGATGCTGCCGGTCGACGGCGCGAGCAGCAACAGCGCGTCCATCGCGACGGCATCGAAGGCTGCGGCAAGCCGCGCGAGGTTAGGCTTCACGCTGTCGATCCAGATGGTGTCGGAGTTGATGTGGAAGAACGGCGCGTCACCCAAGTGCGACAGGGCCTTCACCACGCCGCCACCGGTGCCGAGCAAGAAGCCGCGCTCGTCGGAGATCACGATCTTTGGTTTCGTGCGCGAGGCGAGATGCTTCTCGATTTGCTCGGCGAAGTGATGCACGTTGATTACCGCGCGTTCAACACCGGCTTCCGCCAGACGGTCTAGCACGTGGTCGATGAGCGGCTTGCCGGCGACCGCGACGAGGGGCTTCGGCATGCGGTCGGTGAGGGGGTGCATGCGCGTGCCGAGTCCGGCGGCGAGCACCATCGCACGTTTTGGCGCATCGGGCGCGCTGTTCATGGTAGTGTCTTCAGGGCCGGCACATTAGCGCGATACCACGCCGCCAAGGCGGTCAGCGCCGGATGCGCGAGCGAACGCTGCAAGTAGCTCAATACGCGCGGGATATGACGTAAGTATTGCGACTTGCCGTCGCGCTGGTCGAGTCGGGCGAAGATACCAAGGATCTTGGAGGCGCGCTGGGCGGCGAGCGTCGCGTAGGCCTTGGCGAAGCCCGGCGCGTCGAACTTCGGATCCGCGGCACGCCGCGCGCGCGTGTAGCGCGATAAGAGTGCGATCTCCATCATCTCCGGCACGTCTACGCGCGCGTCGTGTCCGAGCGAGGCGAGATCGTAGGCGGCGGGCCCCATCATGGCGTCCTGGAAATCGAGGAGGCCGACGCGCGCGATACCCTCACGCTGCGGCAGCCACAGCAGATTGGGCGAATGATAGTCGCGCAGCACCCAGGTCGGCGGCAACTGCAGCACCGGCTGCAGCGCGTCGCGCCAGAGGGCTACATAGGCGTCGCGCCGCACGCCGGTTACGGGCGCCTCCAGCATCGGCAGGTACCAGTCGAGCAAGAGCTCGACCTCGATCAGCAACGCCTGCATGTCGTAGCGCGGCAGCCGGTAGTCGACGCCCGGCTCGACCGGCAGCACATCGGGGAGGGCGACGCCATGCAGAGTCGCCAGAAGGTCGGTTGCCACCTCGTAGCGTTCTTCGATTGGGGCGGGCGGATCGCCGGCGACCACCAGCTCGGTGCCGAGATCCTCGATCACTAGCAAGCCGGCCTCAGGGTCCGCGGCGAAGATCGCCGGCGCAGACAGACCCCGCGCGCGCAACGCCTGCGTCATCGCAATGAACGGTGTCACGCTCTCGGCGAGATGCGCGATCTGGCTATACGACTTGCCGTTGCGCACCGGGGGTCCGTCCGGCCGCTTCGGCGAGTTCATCAAAATACAGCTCGCACCGTCGAGCAGAAGTCGTTCGTAGGCGCGGGTGGAAGCATCGCCCTGCATGTGTTGACGCGCGGCTTCGGCAAAGCCGTTGGCGGCGAGGAAGTCGCGGATCGTCGCGATGCGTTCGGC
>DATBXG010000386.1:0-6741 GCA_036514415.1 Paraburkholderia sp. | reverse complement strand
AAGCCGCTCAACGCCGCGTGCTGCGCAGCCAGCCAGCCGGCCAGCTGCATCACGAGCCGGCGCGCGGCAAAGAGCAGCGCCTCGGCGCTCTCCACGCGCGCCTGCAATTCGAGCGACGCATGAAACGACGGCGGCGCGGCGAACCAGACGCGCGGATCGGGCGCCTCACCGCGCGCCTGCGCAAGCCAGCCGAGCACGCCGTCGCCGAAGCGCCGCACGATGCCGTCGCGCGGCAGCCGCCGCAGATCGCCGAGCGTCGCGCAGCCGATCTGCGTGAGCGCGTGGTCGTGCTGCGCGGCGAACGGCGCGAGCGCGACCGGCAGCGCATCGAGCACGCGCGAAAGCGTCGTTTCCTTGAGCACGTGCCAGCGTCGCGACGAACGTGTGGCGTGCGCCTGCGCGAGCGTCCACGCGCCCCACGCCGTGGGCGCGCAGGCAATGCGCGCGATGTGTCCGCAGCCGGCCACCGTCGCCGCGACCCTGGCGAGCAGCGCGCGCACGCCGCCGAACAGACGCAGCCCCGAGCCGACTTCGAGCAGCAACGTATGCGACTGCGCAAGCGACACCTTGGGCGTATAGGCGAGCAACGCGAGCGCGAGCGCCTCGAACGCGCGGATCTCGCGCGCCGGATCGGGCTCGAGCAGCACGAGCCCCGGCGCGAGCGCCAGCGCATGCGAGCGCGTGTTGCCGGGCTGCACGCCGAGGCGCAGCGCGTCGAGATCGGCGATCAGGATGCGCGTATGGTCGGCAAGCGCGTAACAGCGCGGCGCAGAAACGGCATCGGCATCGGCCTCGACGCCCTCAGACGGGAGCGACGGGTACGACGTTGATGGCACCGGCGGCCTCACGGCCTCCAGCGGCAACAGCGGCAAGGTGACGGCGATCCACAGCATGATTGACCCCGGGCCACGGCATGACGGCGGATGCTGCGTCCGGCTGGGGCAGCACTGCGTCCTGCAGCGGCAATGTAATGACGAGTGGCTGGGCGGGCGGCGGCCCGCGGCGCTTGAAGATATCGACGGAGAGCGCGGCGAGCTGCATCCATTGCCGCCGGTTCAGGTTCGCGTCGGCGGGCGGCGGCACGGGCGAGCAGGTCATGCGCAGCGGCGCCGGCGACGACTGGTTGCGCGCGGCGAGCGGCCGCACGAGAAACGCGAGCGCCTGCGAATCCTGGGCGGCGACCTGCAGGCGGCGCACGGCATCGGCGCGCGCCTTCGTCTGCCAGAGCAGCACGGCGCCAATGCCTTCCTGCTTGAGCGCCTGCTCGGCCACCCAGGCGGCTTCGTTCTCGGCCGCGCGCACCCAGATCACGCGTTCGAGCGCGAGCCCCCATGTCTTGAGCGCGCAGGCGTACGGGCGCCACGGCGGCGCGACCAGCAACACGTGCCTGCCAGCCTGCGCGGTGAGCGCGCGCAACGCCGGCGCGACGAGCCGCATCTCGCCCACGCCGCCCTGCTCGACGAGCAGCTCGGTCAAACTGCCCGAGGGCCAGCCGGCGCCGGGGAGCTGGGCGTCGAGCGCAGCGTGGCCGCTCGGCACCGTGCGCTCGCTGGCGCGCGCGAGCTGATCGCCTTGCCACACGCGGCTTTGCAGCCGGGGGGGCAAGTGTGCGGCGAGCTGCGCGGTGGTCTGCGCAGTGATCTGGGCTGCTGCTGCCATGGTTCGTGGCCTGGTTGATGGGAACGCTCCGCCCTGCCCGGCAAGAAATGGGGCATCGGCAGGAAGGAGGTCGACTCGCCTCCACCTGTATATTTATACAGTATTTTGAGAGATTCGAGGAGGCGGAAATTGGGGGAGGGTCATTTTGCGGTCCATTGCAAAATGCAGATCCACGCGCTTGGGCAATGGACCGGCCGCCGGACGTTGTGCTTACGTCCGGGGCAAACGCCGCTTAATATTCACCGCCAGCCCGATGCGGGCAGCGTGCGATCAAGGGTGCAGAGCTTGTTGCTATCAGCAAGCGGGCGCCGAAGTCAGATCGAGTGCCACGGCTTGCGCGACTTCGATGCCGTCGATGGCCGCCGAGTAGATACCACCGGCATACCCGGCGCCTTCGCCGGCCGGATACAGACCTTCGACGTTCATGCTTTGGTAATTGTCTTTGCGACGAATCCGCAGCGGCGAGGAAGTGCGCGTCTCCACGCCGGTGAGGACCGCATCGTGCATCGCGAAGCCTGCGATCTTCTTGTCGATCTGAGGCAGGGCTTCACGGATGGCTTCAATCACGTAGTCGGGCAGCGCGGTGCTCAGATCGGTCGGGTGCACACCCGGCTTGTAAGACGGCACCACGGAACCCAGCGACGTCGACGGACGGCCGGCGATAAAGTCGCCGACCAGTTGCCCCGGCGCCTGGTAATTGCCGCCGCCGAGTTCGAACGCCCGCTCTTCCCACTTACGCTGGAAGGCGATGCCCGCGAGCGGACCGCCCGGATAGTCCTCCGGCGTGATGCCGACGACGATACCCGCATTCGCATTGCGCTCGGCCCGGGAGTATTGGCTCATGCCATTGGTGACCACGCGGCCGGGTTCGGAGGTCGCCGCGACCACCGTGCCGCCCGGGCACATGCAGAAGCTATAGACCGCCCGTCCATTGCTGGCGTGATGCACCACCTTGTAGTCGGCCGCGCCGAGTTGCTTATGGCCCGCAAACTTGCCGAAACGGCTGCGATCGATCAGTCCCTGCGGATGCTCGATACGAAAACCCAGTGAAAACGGCTTGGCTTCCATGAACACGCCGCGATCGTGCAGCATCTGGAACGTGTCGCGGGCGCTGTGGCCGACGGCCAGCACGACGTGGTCGCATGGCAGCGTCTCGCCGTTCGAGAGCTTGAGCGCGCGCACCTTGCCCTGTTCGATTTCGATGTCTTCGACGCGGGTTTCGAAGCGCACTTCACCGCCCAGTTCGTGGATGGTGGCGCGCATTTTCTCCACCATGCTGACGAGACGGAACGTGCCGATGTGCGGCCGGCTCAGATACAGGATGTCTTCCGGTGCGCCCGCCTTGACGAACTCCTCGAGCACCTTGCGGCCGTAGTGGTGCGGATCCTTGATCTGGCTGTACAGCTTGCCGTCGGAAAACGTCCCGGCCCCGCCCTCGCCGAACTGCACGTTGGATTCGGGATTGAGCACGGACTTGCGCCACAGCCCAAAGGTGTCCTTGGTGCGCTCGCGCACGGCCTTGCCGCGTTCGAGGATGATGGGACGAAAGCCCATCTGCGCGAGGATCAGTCCCGCGAACAGGCCGCACGGCCCCATGCCGATCACCACCGGACGCGGACGCGTCGAGTGTTCGGGCGCCTTGGCGACAAAACGGTAGGTCATGTCCGGCGTCACCCCGCAATGCGGCTTGCCGGCGATCCGCTTGAGCGCGGCCGCTTCGTCCTTGACTTCGAGGTCGACGATATAGGTCAGCTTGATATCCGAGCGCTTGCGTGCGTCGTGCGCACGGCGGAATACGGTGTAACGCACGAGCGCGTCTGCCCCTACGCCGAGTTCCGCGAGGCGTCCCCGAATCGCGGCGTCAAGATCGCTTTCGGCATGGTCGAGGGGGAGTTTGACTTCGGATAAACGTAACATGGCTGCCAGGGTGCGATCGCCACGGGAATTGTGGCCGATCCGTATTCTATAAGGTCGGCGGCTTTTCAAATGGAACGAAGCCGTACGACGAAACGCGAGCGCGTATGACCCAACACGGGCGAAAAAGAAAAAGGGGCTACAGGCCAATGGCGTGTAACCCCTCGGTATTGCTGGTCGGAGCGATAGGATTCGAACCTACGACCCTCTGATCCCAAATCAGATGCGCTACCAGGCTGCGCTACGCTCCGACGAATCAGCGATTGTATCGGTACTGTGGCCTCGCCGTCAAATACTCGCGAACCATAAAGACGAAAAGGGATCCGCATCACGCGCTTGCCGCACACCTGCGAGGCGTGCACCATGACAGCAAACGCCGCACGTGCACCCCATACAGCCCAAAAGGAGACGCCATGCACCTCATCCTCTGGCGCCACGCCGAAGCCGAAGACATCGCCGCCAGCGACCTCGCCCGCCAGCTCACCACGCGCGGGCGCAAGCAGGCGCAGAACGTCGCGCGCTGGCTGCGCACGCGCCTGCCCGAAGACGCCGTGATCCTTGCCAGCCCCGCCGCGCGCACCATCCAGACCGCCGAAGCGCTCACAGACCAGTATCGCGTCGTGCGTGAACTCGCACCGGATGCGAGCGTCGAGCAGGTGCTGAGCGCCGTCGGCTGGCCCGACGGGCTGGCCTCGGCGGTCGTCGTGGTCGGCCATCAGCCTACGCTTGGCGAAGTCGCGGCGCGGCTGCTCTCGGGCGGCGCCGACTCGCGCAGCTGGGCCATGAAGAAAGCCGGCGTGCTCTGGCTAGCCAGCCGCGAGCGCAACGGCGACGACCAGGCCGTCCTGCACGCGGCCATCACGCCCGATCTCGTATAGTCCTCCCGCCTGTCCACCGGGCCGCCCATAGGCGGCCCATACGTGGCCCATACGTGGCCCAGACAGCGCCTCATACCCCGCCCCAACGCGTTTCCCTCCCCCCGCCGCGCGCCTTGTTCACTGTCTGTCTTATGCGACGTCATCGAATCGTCATTGCGTTTTCATGGAAACGTAACCGCGTATTACTACATTGCCGGAAAAGTTCTCTTACTTCCGACCAGGACGCCCCATGCGAGATCTGCCGACGCCCACCCTGCCGTTCGCCTCGACGCTATTCGAGTCGAACCGACGCTTGCCGCGCGCCGAAGAAACGGTCACCGCGCAGCATCGGCTGCAGGTAGCCTGGGCTCGCAGCGACGAAGAACTGCGCGAGGCCCAGCGTCTGCGCTACCGCGTGTTCGCCGAGGAAATGGGCGCACGCCTGACCGGCCCGGCCGGCCTCGACGTCGACGCCTTCGACGCCTATTGCGACCATCTGCTCGTGCGTGACCTCGACACGCTCAAGGTCGTCGGCACCTACCGCGTGCTGCCGCCGCACCAGGCGGCGCGCATCGGCCGCCTCTACGCCGAAAGCGAGTTCGACGTCTCGCGCCTCGCGCATCTGCGCCCGAAGATGGTCGAGGTGGGCCGCTCGTGCGTGCACCCCGACTATCGCAGCGGCTCGGTCATCATGTCCCTGTGGGGCGGCCTCGGCGCCTACATGAAGCACAACGGCTACGAGACGATGCTCGGCTGCGCGAGCGTCGCCATGGCCGACGGCGGCCACTACGCGGCGAACCTGTACTGCGCGCTCAGCGCCAACGCGCTGACGGCGCCCGAATACCGCGCGTTCCCGCACACGCCGCTGCCTGTCGAGGAGCTGCGCACCGGCACGCCCGCCGTGCCGCCGCCGCTCGTCAAGGGCTATCTGCGCCTTGGCGCGAAGATCTGCGGCGCGCCCGCCTGGGACCCCGACTTCAACTGCGCCGACTTCCTCACGCTCTTCCGCCTCTCGGAGATCAACGAGCGTTACGCGCGCCACTTCCTCGGCGAAGCCGTGGGGCACTAAAGCCGCATCCGCCGCACTTCGGACGCAAAAAAGCCCGGCTCCCGAATGAGCCGGGCTTTTTCATTGGCGAGGCGGCGCGGCCGGCGCGCTCATACCTCCGCTCATTCCTCCGTATAAACCACGCGATACGGAATACCGATCTTGCCCCACTCTGCCGCTTCCTGAACGAGGTTGTAGTCGGTCAGCGGATTGTTCTGGACCCAGGTGTTGGGCAGCCGCACCTCATAGCCATTGCCCTCTTCTTCCACCTTGATGTGCGGCAGGCCGACATCGGCACGGCGGCGGCACAGCAGCGCGGCAAGCCGCAGGCAGAACAGCAGCGGCCACTCCACGTCGCGCGTCTGCGAGAGCTTGCCGAGCTTGCCCACGTGACCGAGCACGAGCGCGGCGAGGCGCGCCTGGTCGGTGCGCGAGAAGCCGGGCATGTCGGCATTGCTGGCGATGTACGCCGAATGCTTGTGATACGCGCTGTGCGAGATGGAGAGCCCGATCTCGTGCAGCGACGCCGCCCACGAGAGGAACATGCGGTTCTCTTCGCGGCGCTCCTCGTCGGGCTCCTCGAACTGGTCGTAGAACTTCACGGCCAGCTCGCCGATGCGTCCCGCCTGCGCGCGATCCACGCCATAGCGACGCATGAACCCTTCCACCGTCACCGTGCGCATGTCCTCGTGCTGCGAACGGCCGAGCAGGTCATAGAGCACGCCAAGGCGCAGCGCACCGTCCGTGGTGTCGACATAGTCGATGCCGAGTTCGTCGAACACCGCGATCATGATCGAGAGCCCGCCCGCCAGCACCGGCACGCGGTCGGGCTTGAGCGCGACGAGCTTGAGCCGGTTCACGTTCTCGGCCTTGATGAGCGCGCGCTTGAGGCGCTCGAGGCCGCCGCGCGAAATGCCGTGCGTCACGCCAGGATCGTTGAAGCCGTTCGCCTCGACCAGTTCCGCGAGCGCGCGCGCCGTGCCCGACGAGCCGATCGCCTGGTCCCAGCCGGTCTTGCGGTAGTCAGCGGAAATGATCTGGATTTCGCGCGTGGCCGCGAGTTCGGCCTGGCGCATGGTGTACTCGTCGACGTTGCCCGAGGGGAAGAACTGGCGGCTATGGCTCACGCAGCCGATATAGAGGCTTTCCATGCGGATCGGCGTGTAGTGCGCGCCGATGATGAACTCGGTCGAGCCGCCGCCGATGTCCACCACGAAGCGCTTGCCGGCGCTCGCCGGCACCGAGTGCGCGGCGCCCGCGTAG
>DATBXG010000385.1:0-2480 GCA_036514415.1 Paraburkholderia sp. | reverse complement strand
CGCCGCCGTTAATCCGTCGAAACGCACTCCGTCCAACGCACACTCATTCAGCATATCCATGTCCTTGCCCATCGTGATCGCCGATGATTCGCTGTTAGCCCGCAAGGTGCTCACGAAGGCGCTGCCCGAGGACTGGGACGTCGCGATTTCGTACGCGTCGAACGGACTCGAAGCCCTTGCGCATTACCGCGCCGGTCGCGCCGCCGTCATGTTCCTTGACCTCACGATGCCCGACATGACGGGTTTCCAGGTCCTGGAAGCGTTGCAGCACGAGGACCTGAATACGTTCGTGATCGTCGTATCAGCGGACATCCAGCCTCTTGCCCGCGAGCGCGTGCAGGCGCTCGGCGCGGCGGCGTTCGTCGCAAAGCCGGTAACCCAGGAGGCGCTGCTGCCCATCCTGAAGGAGTACGGGTTGTATGCCTGATCGAGTGTTCACGGAACTCCAGCGCGACGCGCTGCAGGAGATCGCCAATCTCGGCATGGGGCAGGCGGCCACGCGGCTATCGGGGCTGCTCGACGCCTTCATCGAGCTTTCGGTGCCGCGCGTGCGCGTGGTCGCCGTGTCCGAAGCCGCGGCGGCGCTGCGCGAGATGACTGGCATCGACGGCCCGGTCGCGGCCGTGCGCCAGGGCTTTCGCTCGGAGATCAAGGGCGAGGCGCTGGTGATCTGCCGCAGCGGCGAGATCGCCGAGCTCGGCAGCCTGGTCGGCGGTCGCGCCGGGGATCACGATGAGGACCCCTACGAGGATCACGACGCGCTCACCGAAGAAGAACTGCTGTTCGACGTCGCCAACGCGCTCACGGGCGCGTGCGTCTCGTCGATGCTCGACCAGCTCGGGCGCATGCCGGTGTTTTCGCAGCCGGGGCTGCTCGGCGAGGCGATCATGCTCGACGAAGTGTTCCAGCCGGGGCTGCTCGCCTGGGACGTCGCGCTGCTCGTCGAAGTCAATTTCGCGCTGGAAGACCAGCGCTTTCGCGCCCACCTCGTCATGCTGATGGCCGAGGAATCGATTCACGTCGTGAGCCGGGCCATCGACGCACTGTTGCATAGCCTATGAACGCGCCAGCCGGGTTGCCATCGCTTTCGGACCTCGTCGTCGAACGGGTGGGTTTCGGCATTTTCGTGGTCGATCGCGACATGAACGTGCTGATGTGGAACCGCTTCATGCAGGACCACAGCGGCGTGCCGGCCGACGACGTGATCGGCCGCCCGATTTTCGAGCGCTTTCCCGACCTTCCGCGCGCGTGGCTCACGCGCAAGGTGGAGAGCGTGTTCCAGCTGGGCAGCTTCGCGTTCAGCTCATGGGAGCAGCGTCCGTATCTGTTCCAGTTCGACCATGACCGGCCGATCACGGGCGGTGTGGACTACATGCAGCAGGACTGCACCTTCATGCCGCTCATGCGCGGGCGCGACGTGATCGCCGTGTGCGTGACCCTCTCGGACGTCACGCACGTGAGCGTCATGCAGCGCGAGCGCGAGGAGGCAGTGGCCAGGCTGCGCGAATATGCCGATCGCGACGGCCTCACCGGCATTGCGAACCGGCGCTATTTCGAGGCGCGCCTCGCCGACGAATTCTCGCGCTGGCAGCGTTATGGCGGCGAACTGTCGATGCTGCTGTTCGACCTCGACCACTTCAAGCGCATCAACGACGAATTCGGCCACATGGCCGGCGACACCGTGCTGCGCTCGATGGCGCAGCGCGTGTCCGGCGTGGTGCGCAAGCAGGACCTGTTCGGCCGCTTCGGCGGCGAGGAATTCGCGCTGCTCCTGCCGTGCACGCCCCTTGACGACGCGCTCTACGTGGCCGAGAAGATCCGCCGCACGATCGGCGACGAGCCAATCGAGGTGCAGGGCGTGATCGTGCCGGTGACGGCCAGCGTGGGCGCCGCCAGTGCGCGCACCGGCGCGCCCGATTACGAGGGCATGATCAACGAGGCGGACGCCGCCCTCTACACCGCGAAGCGCCAGGGGCGCAACCGCTCGGTCGCGCTCGCCTGAGTCACCTGATTCCGGGTTACCCGAGGCGAGGGCGCGCCAAAACCGCCGGTGCGGCGCATCCGCTCCGCGCCGCCGCGCCTTGCCCCGCCGCCGTCCCAGCTGTTCAGTCCCGTGCCCGACTGCGGCGCCGCCCTGCGCGGGTCGCCCCAAAGGTTGCTATACTTTTGCCCGTTTCCGGCCTTGCGCGCCTCGTGGCAGGCGATTCGAGGGCCGGTGCCTCGCGCGTGTCCGCGCGCGCGGGCGACCCGCGGCAATGCGGGCCCGAATAGAGTCGAAAGCCCGTTGAGGGCACCCCCAGCGGAGATCGTCTTGGCCGTTTCCAACCTCGTCGTGGACGATACACAACAAACCGACGCTGCTGCCGCTTCGTCGGGCAGCTCGTTTTATCTGGCGATGCGGATCCTGCCGCCTGCGCAGCGCGACGCCATGTATCAGGTCTACGCCTTTTGCCGCGCTGTCGACGACATTGCGGACAGCG
>DATBXG010000384.1:0-3650 GCA_036514415.1 Paraburkholderia sp. | reverse complement strand
TGCGCGTTTTGCGTGATTTCGTCGGGCGTATCGAGCATCACACCGGCCGGCGCCGCGCCCATCAGCGTCGGGTGGGCAGAGTGGCAGGACGCGCAGCGCTGCTGCAGGATCGGCTGGATGTCGGCGACCTTGAGCGACGGCGCGTTAGCGGCTTCGGCCTGCGGCACGACCGGGCGCGGCAGCGTCCACACCAGCGCGACGAACATCAGTGCCACGCCGCCGATCGGGAGATACCAGAGTTGCTGGCCACGGTGACGCATCACGAAGAACTGGCGAATCAGCGCGCCGGCCAGCATGATCACCACGAGCACGGCCCAGTTCCAGGCGTGGGCGTAGGTCATCGCGTAGTGGTTCGACAGCATGGCGAACACCACGGGCAGCGTGAAATACGTGTTGTGCACCGAGCGCTGCTTGCCGCGCTTGCCGTAGATCGGGTTCGGCACTTCGCCCTTGAGCATCGCGGCGACCATCTTGCGCTGGCCGGGGATGATGACGAAGAACACGTTGGCCGACATGATCGTCGCGAGCATCGCGCCCATGATGAGATACGCGGCGCGGCCCGAGAAGATGTGGCACGCGAGGTAGGCGGCGATCACGACATAGACGCCCACGCACACGCCGAGCAGCTTGTCCTTCGTGCCGAGCACGCGGCACAGCGAATCGTAGACGATCCAGCCCGCGGCGAGGAAGCCGAGCGCCGAGAAGATCGCGACGACCGGGCCCATGTCGAGCACGTTCTTGTCGATCAGATACGTGTTCGGCGCCATGAGGTAGAGCACCGTGAAGAGCGACGCGCCCGAGAGCCACGTCGTGTACGACGGCCACTTCGACCAGTGCAGGTCGTCGGGCATTTCGGGCGGCGCGACCGTGTACTTCTGCATGTTGTAGAAGCCGCCGCCGTGGACGTGCCACAGCTCGCCGAACACGCCGCGGCGGCGCTGGTTCGGGTCCGTGGGCGGTTTGAGGCTATTGTCGAGCGCGACGAAATAGAACGACTCGCCAATCCAGGCGATCGCCGCGATGACGTGGAACCAGCGCAACGCGAGGTTCAGCCAGTCGGTAATAAAGCCTTCCATGAAACTCCTCCACTCCTGATGCATTGCGCGCGCGTCTGAACGCATGCGCCAACTGCGGGGTATGAGCGCGCCGCGCAGCCCGGGGCCGCTGGACGACCCGTGCGCCGCCGCGCTGCGGTTGTTGTTCGTATGACCCTGGGCTCGATCAATCGGGCTTGAAGGTCGCCCGGAATGCCCTGTGAATCTGTGTCGCGGTGCCCGCCCGGAGATCGGTCAGCTGCCCCGATAGGTGCTGTACGACCACGGCGAAACGAGCAGCGGCACGTGATAGTGCGAGCCGGCGTCGGCGATGCCGAAGCGCAGCACGACGCGGTCGACGAAACGCGGCTCGGGCACGTTCGCGCCGAGGGCGGCGAAATAGTCGCCTGCGTGGAACACGAGTTCGTATTCGCCTTTCGCGAGTGCTTCGCCTTCCAGCAGCGGCGCGTCGCAGCGCCCGTCTTGATTGGTGGTGACGGTCTTGAGCGCGCGTCGCGCGTCGCCCGAGAGCGCAAAGAGCTCGACCTTGATGCCCGCGCCCGGACGGCCGTTCGCGGTGTCGAGCACGTGGGTAGTCAGCTTGCCCATTCGCAGTTTTCCTTGTGAGTGCCTGGTGCGATTGCGAGGTTTCGGCGGCAGCTCTCGATCCCATGATGCGATGCGGCGGATCGAGGCTCCACGTCAGTGGCTACATACCCGTCGGCGGATCGAAGCGAGCGCCGTGAACGCATTTTAAGAACGATCGCACCCGGCGCGCGCGAGCGATAGGAAAGATAAAGCTTCGAGCATGAGGGTGCGCCCTGGGTGCCGCCGGGGTGCCGTTCCCGTGCGCTCGCTCATCGCTCCCCGCATTTGCGCGCTCCATGGGTGCATCGTAGCGACGCCAAAAATCGACCCTTTATATGCGTGGCGTGAATGTGGGTATCGCAGCGGCGCGAATTGCCACGACTATTTTGGCTGCGGATCGTAGAGGCCATGCGCAGCGCGTGCTGCGCGTCCCGAAGACGGCGGTGGACGCCGGGTAACCGGGCCAGCGGCGTCCTTTCCCGGGCGCGTCGGCACGGGCGCCTGGGCGACCGGCGAGGCCGGCGGGTGCGGCGAGGGCGTCGGGTTCACACGCCGCGCGCGAGCCCAAAGGAGTGGAAGGGGCTCGCGGCGGCACGACAACGGAGCGAACAAGGACGATGGAACGCACACTCGCGCAAGGGCAAGACCCGCAAGGCCCCCAAAGCTCGCAAGGCCGTGGAAAGACTTTGCTGGTGAAGAACGCCGACATGCTGGTGACGATGGACGGCGCTCGCCGCGAGATCCGCGGCGGCGGCATCTACGCCGAAAGCAACCGTATCGTCGCCGTCGGCCCGACGGCTGAACTGCCTGCCACGGCCGACGAGGTCATCGACGTCAGCGGCCATCTCGTGACGCCGGGGCTCGTCAACACGCACCACCACATGTACCAGAGCCTCACGCGGGCCGTGCCGGCCGCGCAGGATGCCGAACTGTTCGGCTGGCTCACGAATCTCTACAAGGTATGGGCGAACCTGACGCCCGAGATGATCGAGGTCTCCACGCTCACGGCGATGGCGGAGCTGCTGCTCTCGGGCTGCACGACGTCCAGCGATCATCTGTACATCTACCCGAACGGTAGCCGGCTCGACGACAGCATTCGCGCGGCGCAACGCATCGGCATGCGTTTTCACGCGAGCCGCGGCAGCATGAGCGTCGGCCAGAAGGATGGTGGCCTGCCGCCCGATTCCGTGGTCGAGCGCGAGGACGCGATTCTTACCGACACCCAGCGCCTCATCGAGACCTATCACGACGAGAGCCGTTACGCGATGCTGCGCGTCGTGGTGGCGCCATGCTCGCCGTTCTCGGTGAGCCGCGACCTGATGCGCGAATCGGCGGTGCTTGCGCGGCATTACGGCGTGTCGATGCACACGCATCTCGCCGAGAACGTCAACGACATTGCATACAGCCGCGAAAAGTTCGGCATGACGCCCGCCGAATATGCCGAGGACCTCGGCTGGGTGGGCAGTGACGTGTGGCATGCGCACTGCGTACAACTCGACGATCACGGCATCGGCCTGTTCGGCCGCACCGGCACGGGCGTCGCGCATTGCCCGTGCTCGAACATGCGCCTCGCATCGGGCATCGCGCCCGTGAAAAAGATGCGGCTTGCGGGCGTGCCGGTGGGGCTCGGGGTGGATGGCTCGGCGTCGAACGACGGCGCGCAGATGGTGGCCGAGGCGCGCCAGGCGATGCTGCTCGCGCGCGTGGGCTACGGCCCGGATGCCATGACGGCGCGCGAGGCGCTCGAAATCGCCACGCTGGGCGGCGCGCAGGTGCTGGGCCGCGACGACATCGGCGCACTCGCGCCCGGCATGGCGGCCGACTTCGTGGCGTTCGACCTGCGCCAGCCGCTTTTCGCGGGAGCGCTGCACGATCCGGTCGCGGCGCTCGTATTCTGCGCGCCCTCACAGGTCGCGCTAAGCGTGATCGGCGGACGCGTGGTCGTGAAGGAAGGCGTGTTGCAGACGGTGGAACTTGGGCCGGTTATCGAGCGGCATAACCGGCTCGCGGCAGAGCTGGTGCGAATGG
>DATBXG010000383.1:0-2769 GCA_036514415.1 Paraburkholderia sp. | reverse complement strand
GCTGCCGCACCGGCTTCGGGTGTGACGGCTGCGCCGGCGAAGCCCGCGTCAGCGCCCTGAACTCGATATGACGGCCGCCCGTACGCATACGGGCGGCGCTCGAACGCAAAAAACCCGGCAACCTCATCAGGTTGCCGGGTTTTTTATTCAAGCCGCGCCTGCCGCTCAATGCACCGAGGCGTCCTCGCTCTCGGCTTCGCGCGCCGCCTCGTTCGCCGCTGCGAGCGCCGTGGCGTCAGCCGCCGTCTGCACGGTCTGGCGATAGCGCTCGTAGGCTTCGTCGGCATAGCGGATCTGTTCGCGGCCATGCGGGGCCGGCGCACCGTCGGCGCCGAGGTTCACGAACACCATCTTTTCGATCGTCAGGATGCTCTTGCGTGTGATCTTGTTGCGCACTTCGGCGCGCAGCGTGATCGACGTGCGGCCGAAATGCGTCGCCTTCATGCCGAGTTCGATGATGTCACCCTGGCGCGCCGAGCTGACGAAGTTGATCTCCGACATGAATTTGGTCACCACACGCTGGTTGTCGAGCTGGCAGATCGCGTAGATCGCCGCTTCTTCGTCGATCCAGCGCAGCAGGCTGCCGCCGAACAACGTGCCGTTCGGGTTCAGGTCTTCAGGCTTGACCCACTTGCGAGTGTGAAAATTCATGGCTGGTAACTCCCCGAAAATGTGATTCGCCCCCAGCTCGCAGAGACGAACCTAGGGTTAACACTGAGATGTTACCAGAGATAGGGGTTTTCCCTAGGTATTTCAACCGCTGCGTTTCAACCGACTGATCGGGTCATGCGGGGAAAAGGGCGCCCGTGGTCAGCAGCACCTGTCGCGCGGCGTTCAGCGACTGGCGCGCCGCTTTCGCATCCGCAGCCACGCGCAGCAGGCCGCCCAGTTGCGCCGGGTCGCGCGCCAGTTCGCGCAGGATCGGCAGCACAGCGGTCGTGCCGTCGTCGCGCAGGCCGGCCATGGCCGCTTTCGGCAGGCTACGCCAGGCCGGATCGACGATCGTGCGGCACACTGCGAACGGCACGCCGTGCGCGGCCGCCGCCGCCGCGGCCAGATGCGATTCCATGTCGACAGCGAGCGCGCCGCACGCGCTGAAGAGCGCTGCCTTGTCCGCCGCGCCGGTGAGCGGCGCGGCGACGGCCGCCTCCACGCCGCGCCGCGTCTGGGCGGCGAGCGGCGAGTTCATGAGCGCGTCGGCCATGCGCGTGCTCCAGGCGGCGTCGGTCGGAACGCGGCCGAACGGCCCGTCGATGGCTTGAGCGATCACCACGGTGCCCGGCTGGAGATCCGGCGCAAGACCGCCCGCGGTGCCGAAGCTCACGATGCCCGCTGCGCCCTCTGCAAGCGCCGCCGCGAGCGCGCGTTGCAGCAGATCGGCACGCGCCGCGTAGACGGCGCGCACGCCGTCCCGTCCCTTGCCCGCTGCGATGCCCGCCTCGAAGGCCATGCCCGTCACCGCGATCACGGGCAGCGCGCGCGCCTTTACACCGGCCGCCACGCTCACAACCCAACCGCGACGCGCGTCACGCCCGCGCGCTTCAGGTTGCGGTAACGCGCGAGCGCCCACAGCGGGAAGAACTTGCGATAGCCGTGGTAGCGCAGATAGAACACGCGCGGAAAGCCCGTCGCCGTGAAGCGCGTTTCGTCCCAGAGGCCGTGCTCGCGCTGCGTCGTCTGCAGATACGCGATGCCGCGCGCGACCGCCGGATGATCGACCGCGCCCGCGGCCATCAGGCCGAGCAGCGCCCATGCGGTTTGCGATGCGGTGCTCGTTGCGCGCTCGTAGCCGCGGTATTCGAGCTTGTAGCTCGTGCCGTCTTCGCCCCAGCCGCCGTCGTCGTTCTGGATCTGCACGAGCCATTGCACTGCGCGCTTCATGCGCGGGTCGTCGTGCTCGAGGCCGGCCGCGTTGAGCGCGCTCAGCGCCGTCCACGTACCGTAGATGTAGTTCATGCCCCAGCGCCCGTACCAGCTGCCGTCGGCTTCCTGTTCTTCGAGCAGATAGTTGTACGCCCGGCGCGCGGGCTCGCTCGCGGCCGGCAGCTCGCCCATTTGCGCGAGCATCGACAGGCAGCGGCCCGAGACGTCGGCAGTCGGCGGATCGAGCAACGCACCGTGGTCCGAGAACGGGATGTTGTTCAGGTAATACTGCGTGTTCTCCGGCTCAAACGCGCCCCAGCCGCCGTTGCTGCTCTGCATGCCCACCACCCATTCGCGCGCACGCGCGATCGGCTGGTCGAAGGCGTTCGTGTTGTCGAGCCTGTCGACGCGATCCATCGCGGCCACGACCACGGCCGTGTCGTCGACGTCGGGGTAGTGCGGGTTCGCGTACTGGAACGCCCAGCCGCCCGGACGCACCTCGGCCCGGCGCGAGATCCAGTCTCCGCGCACGTCGAGAATCTGCAGCGGACGCAGCCATTCGAGGCCGCGGCGCGCGGCTTCCTCAGCGCGCGCGTCGCCCGTCTCCAGCAGCGCATGCGCTGCGAGCGACGTGTCCCACACCGGCGAAAGGCACGGCTGGACGTAGGCTTCCTCTGCGTGGATCGTCACGAGCTTCTCGAGCGACTGGCGTGCGATCGCGCGATGCGGGTGATCGGCGGGATAGCCCAGCACGTCGTACATCATGACGGCGTTGGCCATGGCCGGGAAGATCGCGCCGAGGCCATCTTCGCCGTTCAGGCGCTCGTCGACGAACGCCACGGCCGCGTCGATGGCGCGCTGGCGCAGGTAGTTCGGGAACAGCGGGTCGGTCACGCGCAGCACGCC
>DATBXG010000382.1:0-2468 GCA_036514415.1 Paraburkholderia sp. | reverse complement strand
GCCTCGCCGATACGCTCGGCGCCTGGCGCGGCGAGCCGCTCAACGTGCTGCAAAACGATCAACCCGACGTGGCCGTCGCGCGCGGCGCGGTCGCCTATGCGCTCGCGCGGGCGGGCCACGCGCCGCGCATCGGCGGCGGCTCGCCGCGCAGTTACTTTCTCGTCCTCGACGAAGGTGCGAGCGAGGAGGCGCGCAATGCGCCGCGCGGCGTGTGCGTCCTGCCGCGCGGCACGGAGGAAGGCCACGAACTGCATCTGGACGACCGCACGTTCGCGCTGCAGCTCGGCCAGCCGGTGCAGTTCCATCTGGCATCGACAGTTGCCGACACCGCGTGGCGGCCGGGTGAGCTGGCCGACCTCGCGGCAGGCGACTTCGTGCGCTTGCCGCCGCTCGCGACGGTGGTGCCCGCGGCCAGCGATGCCAGGACGGCGCGCGAGCGCCCCGTCAAGCTCACGACGGCGTTGACCGAAGTCGGCACGCTGGAGATGCACTGCATCGCCACCGACGACGCCTCGCAGCGCTGGCTGCTCGAATTCGCGCTGCGCCGCGCCGAGCACGAAGGCGGCGCATCGGCAGCGGGTGGCGAGTCACGCCACGCGGGCCTCGACGACGCCATCGAAGCGATCGAACGCGTGTTCGGCGCGCGCTCCGCGAAAGTCGATGCGAAAGACGTGAAGCGTCTGCGCGCGCATCTCGAAGAGCGGCTCGGGCCGCGCCAGAACTGGGACGGCCCGCTCCTGCGCGAGCTGTTCGGCGCGCTCTGGGAGCGTGCGGGCAAGCGCCGGCGCTCGGCCGATCACGAACGCCTCTGGCTGAACCTGGCCGGGTTCAGCCTGCGCCCGGGGTTTGGCTATCCGCTGGACGAATGGCGTGTCGAGCAGCTCTGGACGCTCTTCGACGACGGCATCCAGTTCGTCAACGAAGGCCAGGTGTGGTCGGAGTGGTGGACGCTCTGGCGGCGCGCGGCGGGCGGGCTGAACGAAGCGCAGCAGCACGAGGTGCTGGAGGCGATGACGTATCTCGAAGAGGCGGCCGGCTCGAAGCGCCACAAGCTGCCCTTCGACCCCGCGAAGCTTGGCGCTCCGGACATGATCCGGCTCTATGCCTCGCTCGAGCAGATCGCCGCGGAGCGCAAGATCGAGATCGGCGAGCGGCTGTTGCAGCGGCTCCAGAAGCCTTCGGAGAATCATCAGACGTGGTGGGCCGTGGGGCGCATCGGCGCGCGCCAGCCGTTCTACGGCAGCGCGCACGGCGTGGTGCCGCCGGAGACGGCCGCGCAATGGCTCGACGCGATACTCGCGCTCGACTGGAAGAAGATCGAACCGGCGATGTTCGCCGCCGCGCAGATCGCGCGCATGACGGGCGACCGCTCGCGCGACCTCGCGCCCGAAGTGCGCGACACCGTGCTGCGGCGCCTCGAGTCCGCGAACGCGCCGCCCACGTGGGTGACGATGGTGCGCGAAGTCGTCGCGCTCGATACGGCGGACACGGGCCGCGTGTTCGGCGAGGCGCTGCCGGCAGGGTTGAAGCTGATCGCAGGCTGAGCGCAGACTAAGCGCGGGGCGAGTGACGCCTGACTTCTGCAGGAAGCCCGGCGCGCGTATGATCGAACGCCTGATTCCAGTATGTTTTTCAGCGAGCCTGATCTGCCCATGAATTCTCCTGCCGATGCCTCCTCGCCGCGCGCCTTGCGCGCACTCTCGCCGATCGAGGCGCGTATCGTCGGCGTGCTGATCGAAAAGCAGCACACCGTGCCCGACACCTATCCGCTCTCGCTCAACGCGCTCACGCTCGGCTGCAACCAGAAGACCGCTCGCACGCCGGTCATGAACGTGAGCGAAGCCGAGGTGCTGGCCGCGATCGAAGACCTCAAGCTGTTGAGCCTCGTGTTCGAAGGCAGCAGCAGCCGCGTGCCGCGCTTCGAGCACAACCTGAACCGCGTGCTCGGCGTGCCGAGCCAGGCCGTCGCGCTCCTCACCGTGCTGTTGCTGCGCGGCGCGCAGACGGCCGCGGAACTGCGCCTGAACTCGTCGCGCCTGCATGGCTTCGCCGATGTGTCGTCGGTCGAGGGCTTCCTGGAAGAGCTGGCCGGGCGCGAACCGCCGCTCGTCGTGAAGCTGCCGCGCGCGCCGGGCGAGCGTGAAAGCCGCTGGATGCATCTGCTGTGCGGCGAGGTGAATGTCGCGAGCTTCGGGGCGGGCGCGATGGCAGGCGCCGCTGCGTACGGCGCGCGTGATGACGCGGGAGAAACTGTCTCGCTGGCGGAGTTCGAGGCGCTGCGCGGTGAAGTCGCCCGGTTGCAAACGCTCGTCGAGCGCATGGCCGCCGAACTCGGCATGTCGCTCGACTGAGCGTCGTCACCTCTCCCATCGCCCTGTCGCGCCATGGACGCCGCCGCGTCGCCGGCAGGTCGCACACACCCGGTGCGTCAGGTGCGCGATCTGCCGTGCCCGCGCGGCTTGCCGCTG
>DATBXG010000381.1:0-10427 GCA_036514415.1 Paraburkholderia sp. | reverse complement strand
GCTCGACAAACTCGGGCTCGCCAATGCCGACCTGCCGAAGCAGCACGACCGCAAGGGTTGGCCCACGCTGCGCCAACATTTCGAGGCGACGTTCCTCACGCGCACCCGCGACGAATGGTGCCCCCTGTTCGAGGGCAGCGATGCGTGTGTCGCGCCCGTGCGGGGTTTTTCCGAAGCGCCCAGCCATCCGCACAACGTTGCACGCGCAAGCTTCGTCGAGGCGCACGGCGTCGTGCAGCCGGCACCCGCGCCGCGCTTCTCGGCTACGCCTTCGGCCATCGGTCACAAGGCCCCGGCGAGCGGCGAGCACGGCCTTGCCGCGCTGCTCGACTGGGGTTTCGACGAAGGGAGCGTCGCGCGCATGCGAGAGCTTGGGCTCGGTTATCAGGAGTAAGTGACGCTGTGCGGCGCAGTCGAGCAGCGGCATCGAAAGCATCAATCTGGAGGAAGACATGAAGGTGTTGGTAGCAATCAAGCGCGTTGTGGACGCCAACGTGAAGGTTCGCGTCAAGGCGGACGGCTCGGGCGTCGATCTTGCGAACGTCAAGATGAGCATCAATCCGTTCGACGAGATCGCCGTGGAAGAGGCCGTGCGCCTGAAGGAGCAGGGCGTGGCGAGCGAAGTGGTGGCCGTGTCGTGCGGCCCCGCGGCCTGCCAGGAGACGCTGCGCACGGCCATGGCCATTGGCGCGGACCGTGGCGTGCTGATCGAGACGGACGCCGCGCTCGAGCCGCTCGCGGTCGCGAAGCTGCTCAAGGCGCTGATCGACAAGGAGGCGCCGCAGCTCGTCGTTCTCGGCAAGCAGGCGATCGACGACGACTGCAACCAGACGGGCCAGATGCTCGCCGCGCTCACGGCGCGAGCGCAGGCCACGTTCGCAAGCAAGGTGGAAATCGTCGACGGCAAGGCTCGCGTGACGCGCGAGATCGACGGCGGACTCGAGACCCTGCAGCTCGCGCTGCCCGCCATCGTGACGACCGACCTGCGCCTGAACGAGCCGCGCTACGCCACGCTGCCCAACATCATGAAGGCCAAGAAAAAACCGCTCGACACGACGACGCCCACACAACTCGGCGTGGATGTCGCGCCGCGTCTCACCACGCTCAAGACCGCGGAGCCCGCGGGCCGCGCGGCAGGCGTCAAGGTGTCCGACGTCGCGACCCTGGTCGCGAAGCTGAAGAACGAAGCGAAAGTAATCTGAAGGAATGCAAATGACTGCTGGCAAACCCATTCTGGTCGTGGCGGACCACGATCACGTCTCGATCAAGTCGGCCACGCTCAACACGGTGACGGCCGCGCGCCAGTGCGGCGATGAGGTTCACGTGCTCGTGGCGGGACACAATGCAGCAGGCGCGGCGGTAGCGGCGGCCCGCGTCGAGGGTGTCGCCAAAGTGCTGCATGCCGACGGCGCCGCTTTGGCCGACGCGCTCGCCGAAAACCTCGCGGCGCAGGTGTTGGCCGTGGCCCCGGGCTACGGGCACATCCTCTTTGCGGCGACGAGCACGGGCAAGAACGTCGCGCCGCGCGTGGCGGCGCTGCTTGACGTCACGCAGGTCTCCGAGATCACGCGCGTGGTGAGTGCGGACACCTTCGAGCGCCCAATCTACGCGGGCAACGCGATTCAGACGGTGCAAAGCCCGGAAGCGGTGAAAGTCATCACGGCGCGCATGACGGGCTTCGACGCGGCGGCCGCGCAAGGCGGCGCGGCGCAGGTCGAAAGCGTCGCGGCTGTGGCGGATAGCGGCCTGAGCGCGTTCGTCGAGCGCGCCGTCACGAAGAACGAGCGGCCCGAGCTTGCGGACGCGCGCATCGTCGTGAGCGGCGGGCGCGCGCTCGGCAGCAGCGAGAAGTTCAACGCCGTGCTCACGCCGCTTGCCGACAAGCTCGGCGCCGCGCTCGGCGCCAGCCGTGCGGCCGTGGATGCGGGCTTCGCACCGAACGACTGGCAAGTGGGGCAGACCGGCAAGATCGTCGCGCCCCAGGTGTATTTCGCATGCGGCATTTCCGGTGCGATCCAGCATCTTGCCGGCATGAAGGACTCGAAGGTGATCGTGGCCATCAATAAGGATGCCGAAGCGCCGATCTTCAGCGTGGCTGATTTCGGGCTCGAGGCGGACCTGTTCGAGGCCGTGCCAGAGCTGGTCGCGACGCTTTAAGAACGCGGGGTGCCCGCCCGCCTCCATTGAGGGGAGATAGCAGCGGCGTGAACCCGGCGTGCAATGGAAAAACCCCACGCTCATCGTGCAAGCGTGGGGTTTTCTTGCGTGGCATCCAACTCGCGGATGCAGCCTTATTCGTCCTTGGCGGGGCGGCCCGTCTTTACGGTCTCGAGCGCGGCAATCGCGGCCACGAGGCGCTTTGCCGAAGACGCTTCGAGCAACTGCAGGCCGGCACGCAGCAGTTCGCTCTTCTTCACCGGGACGCCGGCTTCGAGGCACGTCTGCTTGAGCGCTGCAATACGGTCGTAGTCCGCCTTGGGCATCGTGAAGCTGTCGCGCACGACTTTCTCTTTCTTTGCGCGCTTGTTCTTCGCCTTGGCGACGGGCTCGCGTGCCGGCTTCTTTGCCGCTTCGGCAGCGGGCGCGGCCGCGTCTGGCTTTGCGCTTGCCTTCGCGCCTGCCTTTGCTTTTGTTTTCACGCTGGTCTTCGCGCTTGTTTTCGATTTCGTGCCGCCTGACTTGCGTGCTGCGGTGGCCGTGGCGGACTTGGCCGCGCCGGTTTTCCTGGCCGGCTTGGCTTCGGGTGCAGCTTCCGGAGCAACTTCGGGCGCCGTTTCGGGCGTTGCCTGATCAGCCGCTTTCGGGAAATAGAAAGCCTTCTTGGTCGGCTTGGGTGTGGTGACTGCGCTCATGGTCATCCCGTCGGTTGAATAACGATATAAACAGTATATACCGTTTTTCAGCAAAGTCTGGACATCCCTGCGTGCAGCTTCGATCTTGAGCGCCGCGCGCGGCGCTAGTATGAGCGTCAGCCGAAGGACAACGAGAGGCGTCAAATGAACGCATCGGTGATTTCCGCACTCGCGGCACTCGTAGGCGCCACGATCGGCGGCCTGACTTCAGTGCTCGCGTCGTGGCTCACGCAGCGCACCCAGGTTCGCGCGGAATGGGTTGCCCAGGACCGTATCCGGCGGCAGGATCTCTACAAGGAATTCATCGAAGAGGCGACGCGTTGTTACGTCGACGCGCTGCAGCACAACGAACCGGACCTCAAGAACCTCGTCAACCTGTACGCAAGGATCAGCCGCATGCGCGTGCAGTCGTCGGCCGCTGTCGCCCTGGAGGCCGAGAGGATCGGGAGCAGGATCGTCGACACCTATCTTGCGCCGGACAGGTCGTTCGTCGAGATCCGCGAGATGCTCGCGGATGGCTCGCTCGACATTCTCGGCCCGTTTGGCGACGCGTGCCGTATGGAATTCGAATCGCTTCGGGCGCAGCAGTTCTGAGGGCCGCTTGGGCGTTCGTCAGCGCGGCTTCAGTTCGACGGGCGAGTCGGCGCGATATCCGCCGCCGAGCGCCTTCGTCAATGCGATGTCCTGCCCGATGATTTCCCCACGCAGCGCGAGCAGCGCAACCTGTTCCGCAATGACCGGCTGGCGTGCTTCGAGTGCGGCGAGCCGGCTGTTCAGGCCGCGTTCGTAGTGCGCTTGCGCGCTGTTGCCGGCAAACCTGATGGACTCGACCCGGCGGCGCTGCAAATCGAACTGCGTATCGAGAGCCTGCAGGCGGCTGCCCGCTTGCGCGACGTCGCGCACCGCGTTGAGCACGGCCTCGTTGTATTGCTCGATGAGCAGGTTGCTTTGCGCACGCGTGCCGCCGAGGTTGGCGTTGAGCCGGCCGCCGTCGAAGATGGGCAAATAGAGGCCCGGGATCAGGTTGATCTGCTGGCTGGCATGCGTGAAGAGATCTGCGAGATGCAGCGCGTTGACGCCGAAAAACGCCTTGATGTCGAAGCTCGGGTAGAACGCGGCCTTTGCTGCGTCGATGCGGCTGAACGACGCCTGCACATACCAGCGCATCGCCTGCAGATCGGGCCGCCGCGCGAGCAGCTCGTAAGAGAGCGTTGCGGGCAACGCCGCCTGCTGGCTCGGCAGCGGCACCGGCGCAATGACGGGCAGATCGTGCGGCCCCGCGCCGATCAGCGCGCGCAACGACTCGCGATAACCCACGATGCGGTTCTGCGCCGAGACGATCTGTTGCTCGATGGCCAGCTGCTCCGCCTTCGCGACTTCCAGTTCAGTGCGCGATTCGAGGCCGCGCGCCACGCGCGCCTCGTGAGCCGACACGGCAAACGCGGCAATATCGCGCGATTGATTGAGCAGATCGATGAGCGTGTAGGTCGTCTGAATGCCGTAGTACAACTGCGCGACGTCTGTGGAGATTTCGAGTTCGATGGCCGACGTTTCCGCGATTCGCGCGTTGTTCACGCCGAGCGATGCGGCGACCTCGGCACGCTGCTTGCCCCAGAGATCGACGTTCAGGCTCGCGCCGAGCCCCACGAGGCCCGACGTGTACCAGGGGCCCGTCAGCCCCTCTGCCGGAATGTTCTGTGCGAAAGGGCCGAGAAAGCCGTGCGCCGAGACATGCTGACGGTCGAGCAACGCGAGCGCCGTCACCTGAAGGCTCGACCCCGCGCTCACGAGTTCGACATCGGATTTGGCCTGCGCAACGCGTGCGCGCGCAATGTGCATCGTCGGGGCATTGCCGAGCGCCTCATCGATGAGGGCATCGAGCTGCGCGTCGCCGTACTGCGTCCACCAGCGTGCGGTGGGCCAGCCCTCGCGTGCGAGATGGATATCGTCGGCGAGGTTGATCTGCTCGGGCGCGATCGTGGCATCGGGCGTGCCGTTGTGGTGGATGAGCGCGCAGCCCGCTACCGCGCACGACAGACACGCCATGCCAGCGGCGAGCCTGCGCCGCGTCAGCTGTGCGTGCAGGCGCCAGGTCTTCATGTCCGCACCGCCTGTGACGCCGGCGCCGGCACTGGCGCCTCGATGCGCCAGTCGGGCAGGCCTGCGACCTGCCGCGCCAGTTCGTCCGCCGCGCGGGTGAGCGTGCTGTCAGCGGCAAGCGTGGCAATGGCGATGCGTCGCGGCGCGCGGGCATCGGGCGGATAGCCTTCGAGACCATCTGCGTAGCGCTCCAGCTCCGTCGCGGCTTGCTCCTGAACGGTGCGCGCGGTATCGAGCGCCTGCGGACTTGCCGCGTCTTTCTGAACCGCCAGCTCGTTATGCAGCGCATTGCCGGCCAGCATGATCTCGCGGCTCTGCGCGAGTACGGTCTGAGCGCGCAGCGTGAGTCGCGAATGCTCGCCTTCCTGCCAGTTGGGTTCGAGCACGACGCGCAGGAGCGTCGCTTCGCAATCGTCCAGTTGCGCCCATGTCTTGAGCTCGTGCTGGGCGTAGGGCGCTTCGCCGGCCATGCCGGCGCCCGACTGTGGCGCGCGCAGCAGCGCGCCTATCGCACGCAGCAACCCGGCGAGCTTCTGCCGCAGCACGTCGCCTTCGCCCTCGCGCCAGAAGGACATCTGCGCGAAGGTCGAGACGCCTACGCCCAGCAGGATGCCCACCATGCGGTCGCGGATTTCGGTGAGATTGGTCGTTGGGCCGAACTGGGCGAGCAGCGCCAGCGAAAACGTGAACATGAGCTGGACGCCCGCGTAACTGATGCGCTCCGATCCCGCGGATATCCATGCCGCGAGCGCGACGATGGGCAGCGTCATCAGCAGCAGGCCAACGATGCTCTCCAGTTGCGGAATGACGAACACCACCATGAAGAGCGCGAGCGCGCTGCCCACGAGCGCGCCGGCAATGCGCAGCACGGCGCGTTGCGTCGATGCGCCGAGACTAGGCAGCGCGACGATCAGGCAGGTCAGCATGATCGTGTGGATGCCTTGCCAGTCCACGGCGTTGTAGAACACGTAGCAGGCGAGCACCGTCAACAGCGTCTTGAGCGAAAAGCGCAGGTAGGCGGGGTTGGTCCATGCGTCGGGCGCGAGCATGGGCTCGGAGGCGGCGGCTTTGCCAGCGGGTCCTCCGGTATGGGCGCCGCTCGCCGTGAGATCGGAGAACGCGCGCAGCGCGCGCTGCATTTCCGCGGCGGCGGGAATCGCATCGACGGCCGCGCGGTCTTCGGGGGCGGTGCCCGTCGTGTAGCTATATGGCGTGCGCGTCATGACCGCTTCGTCGAGCGCTTGGGTGTTCGCGCGCAACTCGCGCAGCATCGCGCGCGACGCGCCGGCGCCGCCCGGCCATTCGCGCGGCAGCAGGCTCGCTGCGCGATAGAGCCTCGACACCGTCGCGATGCAGGCGAGCTGCATCGCCTGGTGCTCGCGATACTGGGCGTCGCGCATCGTCGAAAAGCGCAGCAGCTTTTGCAGCGTCAAGGCGCCTTGCTGCACGGCGCCCACAGGAATCGGCTCGACGTTCGCGCGGCCTTCGATCAGTTCTCCCAACCGGGTTTGCACGACATCCAGTTGCCGGTGGATGGCGTCGCGCAGCTGAAGCTGCGGCTCGGCGGGCAGCAGCAGGGTGTTGACCACGAGCGCGAGCGCGATCGGGTAGTTCACGGCCACCCACACCCACAGCACGGCGCGGATCAGCAGGTCCGCCTGATCGGTCTGATCGACGAAGCTCTGCACGTAGATGATGACGATCGCGACGATGAAGAACACGACGCCGATCTTCAGCACGCGGATCAGATAGACGCTGCAGAAGAACAGGACGCTCGCGACAACGATGCGCACCAGCGGGTAATCGAACGTGAACTTGAGCAGGAGGATCGACAAGCCGATGGCGAGCGTCGAACCGATCATGAACATGAAGCCGACAAGACGCGTCATCACCACGTTCGCCTGCGTCACGTAGAACAGGACCAGCAGCGAGAGCGCGAGTTCGGGAATTTCGAGCGCCATCGAAGTGACGATCACGATCGCGCTCGTCAGCATGCAGCGCAGCGTCACGTTGACACGCCCGGGAAACGGCGCGAGCTCGCGCGTCAGGAACCCGGCTGCGTTGCGCAGCCAGTCGGGCACGCTGTCGGCCAGGGATTCAGCGATCGCCATGTGTGCTCCTCAACGTCGTGCACCATCGTCGTTGCGCTCGGGGTGGAGCACCGCGACCGCCGAGGTGCCCACGCGAAAGAGATTCGGATCCGGATCGTCGATGCGGATCTTCACAGGAAAGCGCTGCGAGACATGCACCCAGTTGAGCGTGCGCTGGATGCGCGGCAGGCCGCCGGGCAGCGCGAGGCCGCCTTCATCGGACGCGATGCCGTAGCTGATCGAATCGACAGTGCCCTGAAAGCGGCGGCTCGTGTCGCTCATCAGATAGACCGTGGCGCGCGTGCCGGGACGGATCCCCTTGAGCTCGGTCTCGCGAAAATTGGCGACGACGTACCAGCGGCGCGTGTCGATCAGCGTGAAGATCGGCTTGAGCACCGATGCGTACTGGCCCGTTGAAGTCCTCAGGGAGACGATGCGCCCATCGAACGGCGCGCGCACGGTCGCGTATTCGAGGTTCAGTTCCGCAATGGAAATATCCGCCAATGCGACGGCGCGTTGCGCGACCAGCGCGTCGACGCCGCTCACGGCCGCGGCGGCCTGCTGCGCCTGCAGTTGCGCGGCGCTCAGTTCCGCCTGTGTGGCGCGCTGCGCGGTGCGGGCATGATCGACGTCCTCCGCCGACACATAGCCTTGCGGCAAGAGCGGCTCCATGCGGTGCAGCGTGTCGCTTGCCTGGCTGGCTGCGGCACGCGCGCGCTCGACCGCTGCGCGCACGGATTCGGCGTTGTACTGCTGCGCGTTGACCGTGCGCTGGGTGAGTTCGATCTGGCGGTCGAGCGCGACGAGCGATGCCTTGCCGCGCATGAGCGCGTCCTCAAACGGCCGTGGATCGATCTGGAACAGCAGCTCGCCTTGCCTGACTGCCTGGTTGTCGCGCACGGGCAGCTCGATGATGCGTCCGCTGACTTCGGGGACCACATCGATCGTATCGGCGTAGACGTAGGCGTCGTCGGTGCGGGGCGCGCGATCGAGCTGCCGGATCACGAACAGCAGCAACAGCAGCGTGAGCACGACCAGTACGATGGCCGGCCATTTTCTCTTCGATGTCTTGCTGGCTGTCGTCGCCATGTCGTCCACCTGAAGGAAAATCAGCGTTGGAAAAAAATCAGCCAGGCAGCGAGTGAGAAGAACGTAACGAGTGTGGGGTACACGAGCGCGGGCGGACCCAGCAGCCGGTCACGGCGCTGGCGTTTGAGCAGAATGAAACAGACGATGGCGAGCACGACGCCCGCGACGATGCAGAACAGCCAGTCGGGAAAATAGGCGCCAAGCACGCCTATGGAAGGCGAAATCGCGCAGCCCTGCAAGAGCACGCATGCGGCGGTGGCCAGACACATTGCGCGCCGGGGATAAATCATGCTTCGGAGTGGCATCAAAACGCTCCAAAGTCGTTCGTTCGTCTTGTGGGTTTCGATCGGGCACTTTGCAGCCCGGCTCGCGTATTCTGCCCGATCCGCGGACCAGGACGCTGCGAGCGAGTCCGGGCGCTGTGTGCGGGCCGCTTGCCTTTGTTTCCGCTGGTTGCTTCTCGTTGCCGTCTGTTGCGTTTTGTTGCTGGATGACGACGCCCAATGGCGTAGCATCGGCCCTCGATGGCGATATTTATTGCACTGCAACAAAATGATGCCTACACTGAACCAGTCTGCCGGCTGCCTCGATGCTTTCGTAAAGGAGGGCGTGACATGACGAATCGATCTTCCCAGCTACATGCATCTCCGATGCTACATGTCTTCGAACAGGAAGGAGGGTGGCATTGGGGTATCACTATCCCCAGGTCCGCGGGTAGCGGCTTCAAGCTCATTGCCTTTAGCGAAACGGCATTTGGTGGTGAAAGCGAAGCGCGGCGCGATGGCAGCCGCGCACTCGACAATCTTCCGGACGACGCGGCGCTCGCCTTCGCGTGACGATGCGGCGAGCGTGGCGTGTCCGATAAAAGCGTTCAGGAAGCCTCTTTGCGGCACATGCAGTAGATGAACTTCTGCGTGGCGCCGCCCGGTGTGTGGTGCTCTTCGCGTTCCTGTCTGAGCAGCGTGAAGGGCGCGCCGAACTCGGCGTGCAGCGTATCGGCGCTATAGCGCATTACGGGGAGCCCGCTGCAATGGTCGGGGCCGTCCTCGGCGAACGTCGCCACGATCACGATGCCACCCGGCCTCACCGCCCGCAGCACAGCCCTCACATACGCATCCCGATCTTCCTGGCTCGTCAGGAAGTGGAACACGGCGCGGTCGTGCCATACGTCATACGCACGAACGGGAAGCTCGACCTGCGTAATGTCTCCCGCGATCCACGTGACGTCGCCCGCGCGTTCGGCGAGGCGCGTTTGCGCCGCGGCGAGCGCGGCGTCGGAAAGGTCCAGCACCGTGACGTTGCGGTAGTGCTCCGCGACGAGGTCATCGACCAGTGTCGAGGCGCCGCCGCCCACGTCGATGATGGCCGCGTCCTTCGAGAGGCCGGCCTGGTGAATGAGCGCCATCGACTGGAGCGCATGCTCCTGAAACCAGCTTACGCCGGTAGGCGTCTTCGTCGTGTAGACGCGATTCCAGTGATCCCGGGATTGCATAGGGCCTCCTGTCTGCATACTCACGAAATTCGATGACCGAAAGCGTCTGCGCGCTCGTTTCCTCGGGCAGGGAGAGGAATTCGACGACGTAGGGCTCGCTGTTGCGCGCCGGCAAGGTCGCCGCCCAGATCTGCGCGGTCAGACCGCCGGGCGTGATCGGCCGGGCTGTTTCGTATTGTCGCTGAAGACAGGTCTGAATGGCCCAGCGCGGCAGGACCGCAATGCCGCGCCGCGTCGCCGCGAGTATGAGGATCGCTACGGCCAGTTCCGTGGTCCGGTGCGCCGGCGCTACTGGCGCGTTTTCGAAGCACATAGTTTTACTCAAGAATCGACTCATTATGATAAGAAAAGTTATCTTCACGGCGTAGTCAGGATGCACATTCACCGCCTCAACGCATAGCGCTCCCGCAAGTCCCAGTCTTCCCCATGCCGTTTCGCCGGCCCGCGCCGTGCCGTACGCCACCGGCGGCGGGGCGCTCTGGCGCCCGGCATCCGTGCTGGCCGAGCAAAAAGGGGCAGCATTCACTCATGACGGACTCTCCGGGTGAGAGAAAACCCTGGATCTAAAAGACTGGCGCGACACACGTCAACTGGTATGATGACCTCATGACGGCATAAGTGATGAGTGTTTCAAATCAGATCGGATCAGTCGCGACCGTCAGCTGGTTGTAGTCAGGCACAGGCGTTTAACCAGACAGGAGACAGCATCATGAAGGCACCCAAGCGTTGGCTTGCGTCGACGTTGATCTCATTTGCGGTTCTCGGCATGGGCGGCGTCGCGCAAGCGGCAAATCTCATCGCCAT
>DATBXG010000380.1:0-5744 GCA_036514415.1 Paraburkholderia sp. | reverse complement strand
CGAAACCATGCGCTCGGCTTCGACGGCCTTCGCGGTGGCGTCGTCGTGCAGCGGCGCGAGCCATGCGGCGATATCGGCGCGATCGGCGCGGATCTCGATGCCGAGCGCGCCCTGGCCCGCCGCCGGCAGGCTGTCCTCGGGCTCGATGAGCGCGCGGATACGTGCGCCGAGGCCAAGACGCTTCAAGCCCGCCGCCGCGAGAATGATGGCCGCGTAATCGCCGCGGTCGAGCTTGGCGAGGCGCGTGTCGAGATTGCCGCGCAGCGGCTTCACGTCGAGATGCGGATAGCGTGCGCGGATCATCGACTCGCGGCGCAGGCTGGACGTGCCCACCACGCTGCCCGCCGGCAACGCCGCGAGCGAGTCGTAGTCGTTGGAGACGAACGCGTCGCGCGGGTCCTCGCGCTCCATGATGGCGGCGAGCGTGAAGCCCTCGGGCAACTCCATCGGCACGTCCTTGAGCGAGTGCACGGCGAGGTCGGCGCGGCCCTCGGCCAGCGCCTGCTCCAGTTCCTTCACGAAAAGACCCTTGCCGCCCACCTTCGAGAGCGTGCGGTCGAGAATTTGATCGCCGCGTGTCGTCATTCCAACAATTTTCACGTCGCAGGCTGGATATAATTTGTGCAGCGCAGCTTGCACATGCTCTGCCTGCCACATCGCGAGGCGGCTCTCCCGCGAAGCGATCACAAGTGTGCGGGGCATGGGCGCGGATAACGTCTCGGAGTTCATGGCAAGGACATCGAATGACGGGATGAAAAGCAGGATCGGATAACAGGCAATGTTAGCACGCGCCCTTTTTAGCGCCTCCTGGCAGGAACAGGCGTACAAGGCGCGTGCGGCGGCAAGGAAGAGACTCAGGCGTTGCATCGGCGCTTACCGTACGTGATCGAGTCGGTCATGCACGGGTTGGCGCGGTTTGCCTCGCCACTGGCGACACGCCACGCGCACGGCGGCCCGAGCAGGCCGCGTGCCGGACGCGTGTTTGGCACATGCGGCACACGCGGCACATGCGTGGCCCGCGTGCGGCCACGGCCATAGCCGTGGCGAGCTTCAGCTTGCGCTCGCCGTCGCAGCGGCGCACTCTCCCCGGCAAGGCCTGCACCCGGCGCACCGCCATTGGCGGCCGCGCCGCTTCTGCAACATCCGTTTGGCTCGCGCAGGGTGGCACCTTCCACCCTCCCCAGGTTGCACCCGAAGTACCCGGTCCGGCACGCGCCGCGGCCATGCAGTTGGCAGTCTCCGATCAACCTGCCCATATCCTGGCAAGCCTCAAGGAAAACATCGTGAAGTCTTCAGGCTCGGCGCGCGCAGAGCGCCGCAACAACGCATCGCAGAACGCTGCTTCGAAGGCCGTAGCGGCCACGCCGTCCACGAAACCGGCGAAAACAACGAAGACCACGAAGACCACGAAATCCACGACCACCAAGCCGGCGATCGAGGCCGCCCAGGCCGCCGGGGCGCTCGAAGCAGCGAAGGCCGTGAAGGCGCCGAAGGGCGCGAAAGCCACGAAAGCGACGAAAGCGGCCGCTGCCGCGGCGAAGACCGCCGGCGCGTCGCGCAATGGCCGCGCGCGTGACGACAAGGACCAGCCGCTCTTCGAAGACATCCGCTACCTGGGCCGCCTGCTCGGCCAGGTGCTGCGCGAGCAGGAAGGCGACGCCGTGTTCGACGTGGTGGAGACCATTCGTCAGACCGCCGTGCGCTTTCGCCGCGAGGACGACAACGCCGACGCACAGGCTCTCGAGAAGCAGCTTCGCGCGCTCTCGCCCGAGCAGAGCGTGACCGTCGTGCGCGCGTTCAGCTACTTCTCGCACCTCGCGAACATCGCCGAGGACCGCCATCGCAATCGCCGTCGCCGCATTCACGATCTGGCCGGCTCGGCGCCGCAGGCAGGCACCATCGCGCACTCGCTCGAACGCCTCGCGCAAGCGGGCGCGGCGGCCACGCCCGTGCTCCAGCAGTTCTTCAACGACGCGCTGATCGTGCCCGTGCTCACCGCGCATCCCACCGAAGTGCAGCGCAAGAGCACGCTCGACTCGCAGCACGACATCGCGCGGCTGCTCGCCGAGCGCGACCAGCCGCTCACGCATCGCGAGCTGGAGCACAACGAGTCGCTGCTGCGCGCACGCGTGACCTCGCTCTGGCAAACGCGCATGCTGCGCGACTCGCGCCTGACCGTGGGCGATGAGATCGAGAACGCGCTTTCGTATTACCACACGACCTTCCTGACCGAGATTCCCGCGCTCTACAGCGAGATCGAAACGCAGCTGAAGGAGCACGGCCTTTCCGCGCGCCTGCCCGCGTTCTTCCAGATGGGCAGCTGGATCGGCGGCGACCGCGACGGCAATCCGAACGTCACGGCCGCCACGCTCGAAGAGGCGAGCGAGCGCCAGGCGCAGGTGATCCTGCAGCATTACCTGGACGAAGTGCACCGGCTGGGCGCCGAGCTATCGGTGTCGAACCTGCTCGCCGGCGCAAGCGACGAACTCAAGGCGCTGGCCGAAGCCTCGCCCGACCAGTCGCCGCACCGCGTGGACGAGCCGTATCGCCGCGCGCTGATCGGCGTGTACACGCGCCTTGCCGCGAGCGCGCGCGTGCGCCTCGGCGAAGGCGTGGTGGCGGTGCGCAGCGCCGGCCGCAACGCCGCGCCCGTGCGCGCAAAGCCCTATGCCGACGCTGGCGAGTTCGCGCGCGACCTGCATATCCTGATGGACTCGCTTACCGAGCACCACGGCGCTTCGCTCGCCACGCCGCGCCTCGCGCCGCTCATGCGCGCCGTCGACGTGTTCGGCTTCCATCTCGCCTCGATCGACCTGCGCCAGAGCTCGGACATCCACGAGGCCGTGATCACCGAGCTGCTCGCGCGCGCCGGTGTCGAAGCCGACTACGCTTCGCTCTCCGAAGAAGACAAGCAGATCGTGCTGCTCGCGCAGCTCGCCGAGCCGCGCACGCTGCGCTCGCCCTACCTCGACTATTCGGATCTCGTGAAGAGCGAGCTGGGCGTGCTGGAGATGGCGCGCGTGACGCGCGAGAAGTTCGGTGCGCGGGCGGTGCGCAACTACATCATCTCGCACACCGAAACGGTTTCCGACCTGCTCGAAGTGTTGCTGCTGCAAAAGGAAACCGGCCTCATGAGCGGACGCCTCGGCCACGTGGAAGATCCCGCGAAGGCCGCGCTGATGGTGATTCCGCTCTTCGAGACGATCCCCGACCTGCGCCACGCCCCGCACATCATGCGCGACCTGCTCGCGCTGCCGGGCATGGACGGCATCGTCGAGCACCAGGGCAACGAGCAGGAAATCATGCTCGGCTACTCGGACAGCAACAAGGACGGCGGCTTCCTCACCTCGAACTGGGAGCTTTACCGCTCGGAACTCGCGCTCGTCGCGCTCTTCAAGGATCGCGGCATCACGCTGCGTCTGTTCCACGGCCGCGGCGGCACGGTGGGACGCGGCGGTGGCCCGACCTACAACGCCATCCTCTCGCAGCCGCCGGGCACGGTCGAAGGCCAGATCCGCCTGACCGAGCAGGGCGAAGTCATTGCGAGCAAGTTCGGCAATCCGGAAATCGGCCGCCGCAACCTGGAGACGGTGATCGCCGCGACGCTCGAAGCCACGCTGCTGCCGATGGGCGGCAACGCCGGCAACGCGCCCGACCAGTTGCCCGCGTTCGAAGAAACGATGCAAACGCTCTCCGACGCTGCGATGGCGGCCTATCGCTCGCTCGTCTACGAGACGCCGGGCTTCACCGACTACTTCTTCGCCTCGACGCCGATCACGGAAATCGCGGAGCTGAACATCGGCAGCCGCCCCGCCTCGCGCAAGCTGCAGGACCCGAAGAACCGCAAGATCGACGACCTGCGCGCGATTCCGTGGGGCTTCTCGTGGGGCCAGTGCCGTTTGCTGCTCACGGGCTGGTACGGCTTTGGCAGCGCGGTGGCGTCGTATCTCGACGACGCAGGCAGCGACGCCGAGCGGGCACGGCGTCTTGCGATGTTCAAGAAGATGTACAAGACCTGGCCGTTCTTCGCGAACCTGCTCTCGAACATGGACATGACGCTCGCGAAGACCGACCTCGCGGTGGCCTCGCGCTACGCGCAGCTCGTGACGGACAAGAAGCTGCGCAAGCACGTGTTCGAGCGCATCGTGGCCGAGTGGGAACGCACGACGAAGGTGCTCAATGAGATCACGGGCGCGGGCGAGCGGCTCGCGGACAACCCGCTGCTCGCGCGTTCGATCAAGAACCGCTTCCCGTATCTCGACCCGCTCAATCACTTGCAGGTGGAGCTGATCAAGCGCTATCGCGCCGGTGACCCGAGCCCGCGCGTGCGACGCGGTATTCATCTGACGATCAACGGGATTGCGGCGGGGTTGCGCAATACCGGTTGAGCGTTCGCGCTGCGCTGATTGAATGCGCAAACGGCGTCGTGCCTTCCCGGGGGCACGACGCCGTTTCTACATGCGCCTCGCGCGCCTCAATCCCGCCGCGTCGCCTCGATCATCAGCGCGTCGAGCTTGAAGGACAAATCGCTCTGCACATCGAAGTATTGGCGCACCTCATCGGGCGCACGCTCCCACATCGAGCGGATCGCCGTCACACGCTCGGGCGGCGTGCGCATGCGCGCCACCCACGAGTCGAAATCGAGCGCGATGCGCCAGCGCTCGCTCACCTTCGCGTCGAAGCCGGCGGCGTCCAGCATCGCAATCCATTCGTCGGCGCGGTAGTCGCGAATGTGCGAGGCGTCGCGCAACAACTCGATCGCCTGGATATGCGTGTCGTAAAGCGGATCGTCGATGCCCGCGATGTCGATGAATTTCAGCCGCCCGCCCGGCTTGAGCACGCGGTGCGCCTCGGCCAGCGCGCGCGGCACGTCGCGCCAGTGGTGCGCGCTCATGCGGCTCACGGCCCAGTTGAAACTCGCGTCGGCAAACGGCAGCGATTCCGCCGCGCCCTGCTGCGCGCGCACGGTGGTCAGCCCGCGCTCGTTCGCGGCGGCCTCAACCGTGGCGAGCATCTGCGGGGCGATGTCGTAGGCCACGACTTCGCGCACGTGCGGCGCCACGGCGAAGCTCGCGTGGCCCGCGCCGCAGCCCATGTCCAGCACCGTCGCATTGCCGCAGGTGGCCGCGAAGGTCGCGGCGAGGTTTTCCAGGTCCGCGCCGCTCGCGTGGACCTGGCTCGTGAGGTAGGCGGCGGCGGTCGAGCCGAATGCGTCGGCGACCTGATCGTGATGCTTCATCGCATGCTCCTTTTGCGGGTTCTGATGCGGCCCGTTATGTGGGGCGCGAAGCATTAATCGCTACGCGCCGCGCTCTTCGGGCTGGCTGACGTGGCGGCCCGTCGCCTCGTCAGCCGCTACAATAGAGGCCGTTTTGTACCAGTACAAGTTAAGCGATTATTCTGGTATCGCCGCCACCTGCCCTACGCCAATGAGCCTCGACACGCCCGCCGCCACCGGCAAAACCCTCGACGCGACGCCCGCCCGCGCCTTGGGTGAATTCATCCGCGCCCATCGCGAGCGGCTCTCGCCCCAGGAAGTCGGCCTGCCACCGGGCCCGCGCCGCCGCACGCCCGGCCTGCGCCGCGAGGAGGTCGCGCAGCTGTGCGGCGTGAGCCCGACCTGGTACACGTGGATCGAGCAAGGCCGCCCCGTTTCCGCTTCGGCGGACGCGCTCGCGCGCATCGCCGTGGCGCTGCGGCTCTCGCGCGCCGAGCGCGCCTATCTGTTCGAGCTGGCCGCGCAG
>DATBXG010000379.1:0-12799 GCA_036514415.1 Paraburkholderia sp. | reverse complement strand
CCTGCGCCGAGCACCCCGCGCACGACATCGAGCGTCTTGAAGCGCGCGTCGGAGATCAGAAGTGCGAGCGACAGCACGACGAAGAAGATCAGCCGTGCGAGTGCCGATGGGCCCTGCTTAAAGAGGGGCGGCGGACTGTATTCCATGGTCGGCGCCGGGGGCGTGTGCGGTTCGGTGAAACGGAGGGTAAAACTGTGGCGCCCCGAAGGGCGCCTCGTTGCGGACGGCGCGGCGGCGCGTGTGCCGCCCTGCCGTCAATTGCGCGGCGGCGCCGAAACCGCGCCGCGTGCGGGCGCTGCGGTGCGCGAGGCGCTTACTCGTACGAGAAGATGCTGCCAAGCTTGTCCATACGCTCGAGCGCCATGCCCGAGCCGCGCACGACGCAGGTGAGCGGGTCTTCCGCTACCAGCACCGGCAGGCCGGTTTCTTCGGCGAGCAGGCGGTCCAGGTCGCGCAGCAGCGCGCCGCCGCCCGTGAGCATCATGCCGCGCTCGGCGATGTCGGCGCCCAGTTCCGGCGGCGTTTGTTCGAGCGCGATCTTCACCGACGAGACGATCTGGTTCAGCGGGTCCGTGAGCGCTTCGAGGATTTCGTTGCTCGAGATCGTGAAGCTGCGCGGAATGCCCTCGGAGAGGTTGCGGCCCTTCACTTCCATTTCCTTGACTTCGGAACCCGGGAAGGCCGAGCCGATTTCCTTCTTGATGGCTTCAGCGGTTTGCTCGCCGATCAGCATGCCGTAGTTGCGGCGGATGTAGTTGACGATCGCTTCGTCGAACTTGTCGCCGCCCACGCGCACCGAGCCCTTGTAGACGATGCCGCCGAGCGAGATCACGCCCACTTCGGTCGTGCCGCCGCCGATGTCGACGACCATCGAGCCCGTGGCTTCCGAAACCGGCAGGCCCGCGCCGATCGCTGCGGCCATCGGTTCTTCGATCAGGTAGACCTGCGAGGCGCCCGCGCCGTGCGCGGCTTCCTTGATCGCGCGGCGCTCGACCTGGGTCGAGCCGCACGGCACGCAGATGATGATGCGCGGCGAGGGCGAGAACATGCGCGACTCGTGCGCCGTCTTGATGAACTGCTTGATCATCTGCTCGGTGACGGTGAAGTCGGCGATCACGCCGTCCTTCATCGGGCGGATGGCTTCGATGTTGCCCGGCACCTTGCCGAGCATTTGCTTGGCTTCCTTGCCGACGGCCTGGATCGTCTTCTTGCCGTTCGGGCCGCCTTCCTGGCGGATGGAAACGACCGAGGGTTCGTCGAGGACGATGCCCTTGCCGCGCATGTAGATGAGGGTGTTGGCGGTGCCGAGGTCGATCGCCAGGTCGTTGGAGAAGTAGCTACGCAGAAAACCGAACATTCAAAAATCCTGTCTCGCTTGTGGCCGTCCTTCCAGCTTGTTGGGCGAGGGCGGCAGCGGAAAATTAAACAGCCTCAGGGCGCCATGCACCGCCACGAAAGCACCTCGAACGCACTGCGGGGGGCGTCGCAAGGGGCGCCACGAGGGGCCTGAGACTGCGGGGATGGTTACCGGAGGCTGCCTCGCTGCGCCGCCCGTTTGATCTCGTCTGGCCGCATCGTGCTGCGGTCGGAGCTGAAAGGCGAATGCAAGGCGGTCCGGGTTTGGGTCGAACGCGTAATGATACCTTATAATTTTGCCTGTTTTGCAGGATCCGGAAGGCAGTTTTTGACCTCATCGAAGCTTTCCTCCAGAGCCGGATCCGGCGCGATAAACCGCTGTTGCAGCACCGATTTTCCGCCCTGCCGCAGCAGCTTCTTTTTCCGGTGACCGCATGGCCCTGACCCTGAACGATGTGAAGCGCATCGCGCACCTCGCGCGCCTCGAACTGGCCGACGCCGAAGCCGGCAATACGCTCGAACGCCTGAACGACTTCTTTGGCCTCGTCGAGCAGATGCAGGCCGTGGACACGACCGGCATCGCGCCGCTCGCGCACCCGATCGAGCAGATCGAGGATGTTGCGCTGCGGCTGCGCGAGGACGCCGTGACCGAAATCGTGGACCGCGAAGCGCTCCAACGTCCCGCGCCCGCGGTGCAGGACGGACTTTACCTCGTACCGCGCGTGATTGAGTAAACGCGCAGCATTTTTTCGCCATTTTCGAAATCCTTCGAGTTGTCGGAACAGTTCGAAAAGGCACGGACTCCCGAGTTTTTGCGGGTTTTCCGGGAAGCGGCCCGTACGTTTGCCAACGTAGTCCGAGCCGCTTTTCGGACGGCGCGTCGACCTGATTTCGACCACGCCGTGACGTTCTTCCAGGAATCACGCAATGCATGACAAAAGCTTGACCGAACTGCGCGCCGCGCTGGCTGCGAAGGAGTGCTCCGCAGTCGAGCTGGCCCAGCACTTTCTGGGCCGGATCGAGGCGCATCAAGATCTGAACGCGTTCGTCGACGTCAATCCCGAATTGACGCTCGCCCAGGCGAAGGCCGCCGACGCGCTCCTGCACTCGGGCCACGCGGGCCCGCTCGCGGGCGTTCCGCTCGCGCACAAGGACGTGTTCGTCACGCGCGGCTGGCGCTCGACCGCCGGATCGAAGATGCTCGCCAACTATGTGAGCCCGTTCGATGCGACCGTCGTCGAGCGTCTCGAGCGCGCGGGCATGGTCTGCCTCGGCAAGACCAACATGGACGAATTCGCGATGGGCTCGTCCAACGAGAACTCGCATTTCGGCGCCGTGAAGAACCCGTGGGACAAGAAGGCCGTACCCGGCGGCTCGTCGGGCGGTTCCGCCGCGGCGGTGGCCGCGCGCCTTGCGCCCGCTGCCACCGGCACCGACACGGGCGGCTCGATTCGCCAACCGGCGTCGTTCACGGGCGTGACCGGCATCAAGCCCACGTACGGCCGCGTGTCGCGCTACGGCATGATCGCGTTCGCGTCGTCGCTCGACCAGGGCGGCCCGTTCGCGCAGAGCGCCGCCGACTGCGCGCTGCTCCTGAACGCCATGGGCGGCTTCGACGAGCGCGACTCGACGAGCCTCACGCACGAGCACGAGGACTACACGCGCTTTCTTGGCCAGAAGTGGAGCGCCGACGCGTCGGCCGACAAGCCGCTCGCGGGCCTGCGCATCGGCCTGCCGAAGGAGTACTTCGGCGCGGGCCTCGCCGACGACGTGCGCGCCGCCATCGACGCTGCGCTGAAGACGTACGAATCGCTTGGCGCCACGCTCGTGGAAGTCACGCTGCCGAAAACCGAGCTGTCGATCCCCGTTTACTACGTGATCGCCCCGGCGGAAGCCTCGTCGAACCTCTCGCGCTTCGACGGCGTGCGTTTTGGCCATCGCGCGGCCGAATACCGCGACCTGCTCGACATGTACAAGAAGTCGCGCGCCGAGGGCTTCGGCCCCGAAGTGAAGCGCCGCATTCTGGTGGGCACCTACGTGCTCTCGCACGGCTACTACGACGCGTACTACCTGCAGGCGCAGAAAATCCGCCGCATCATTGCGCAGGACTTCCAGGAAGCGTTCAGGCAGTGCGACGTCATCATGGGCCCGGTCGCGCCGAGCGTGGCCTGGGACATCGGCGCGAAGGGCGACGATCCGCTGCAGATGTACCTCGCGGACATCTACACGCTGTCGACCAGCCTCGCGGGCCTGCCCGGCATGAGCGTGCCGTGCGGCTTCGGCGCGGGTGCGAACGCGCAGCGACCCGTCGGTCTGCAGATCGTCGGCAACTATTTCAACGAGGCCCGCATGCTGCAGGTCGCCGACGCTTTCCAGCGCGCGACCGACTGGCATCGCAAGGCGCCGGCAGGGGTGTGAACATGGCAACACAGTGGGAAGTCGTTATCGGTCTCGAGACGCACGCGCAACTTTCGACGGCGTCGAAGATCTTCTCGGGCGCCTCGACGCAGTTCGGCGCGGCCCCCAACACGCAGGCCTGCCCCGTCGATCTCGCGCTGCCGGGCGTGCTGCCGGTGATGAACCGCGGCGCCGTGGAGCGCGCGATCCAGTTCGGCCTCGCGATCGGTTCGACGATCGCGCCGCGCAGCATCTTCGCGCGCAAGAACTACTTCTATCCGGACCTGCCGAAGGGCTACCAGATCAGCCAGTACGAGATTCCGGTCGTGCAGGGCGGTCAGATCACCATTCAGGTTCCTGCCAATGAGAAGGCCGGCAAGGAAGCGTACGAGAAGACCATCAATCTCACCCGCGCGCACCTCGAAGAGGACGCCGGCAAGTCGCTGCACGAAGACTTCGCGGGCATGACGGGCATCGACCTGAACCGCGCGGGCACGCCGCTGCTCGAAATCGTCACGGAACCGGAAATGCGCAGCGCGGCGGAAGCCGTGGCCTACGCGAAGTCGCTGCACACGCTGGTCGTGTGGCTCGGCATCTGCGACGGCAACATGCAGGAAGGCTCGTTCCGCTGCGACGCGAACGTTTCGGTGCGTCCGGTCGGCCAGAAGGAATTCGGCACGCGCGCCGAGATCAAGAACCTGAATTCGTTCCGCTTCCTCGAAGAGGCGATCCAGTACGAAGTGCGCCGCCAGATCGAGCTGATCGAGGACGGCGGCACGGTGGTGCAGGAAACGCGCCTCTACGATCCAGACAAGCGCGAAACGCGCTCGATGCGCAGCAAGGAAGATGCACACGACTACCGCTACTTCCCCGATCCCGACCTGATGCCGCTCGTGATCGACGCGGCCTGGGTCGAGCGCGTGAAGGGCGAGCTGCCCGAGCTGCCCGCGACGATGCAAACGCGCTTCGTCGAGCAGTACGGCGTGACGCCGTACGACGCGAACGGGCTCACGTCGAGCAAGGCGATGGCTGCGTACTTCGAAGCGGTGGTGGCGAAGGCCGGCGCCGCGCAAGCGAAGGCCGCCGCCAACTGGCTGATGGGCGAAGTCTCGTCGCAGCTGAACCGGGAAGGTCTGGAAATCGACGCCTCGCCGGTCGCGGCTGCGCAGCTCGCGCTGCTGCTCGCGCGTATCGCCGACGGCACGATCTCGAACAAGATCGCCAAGGAAGTGTTCCAGGCGATGTGGGACGAGAAAGCCGCGGACGAAGCGGCCGCTGACCGCATCATCGAAGCGAAGGGCCTCAAGCAGATCTCCGACACCGGCGCGCTCGAAGCGATCATCGACGAGGTGCTCGCGGCGAACCCGAAGTCGGTCGAGGAATTCCGCGCGGGCAAGGAAAAGGCGTTCAACGCGCTGATCGGCCAGGCGATGAAGGCCACGAAGGGCAAGGCGAACCCGCAGCAGGTCAACGAGCTGCTGAAGAAGAAGCTGGGCTGAGTTCGGCTCAAGTCCCGCCTGATTCGGGCATGCTTGCAAGGCGGCGTCGTGCGTAGCAGTGCGGCGCCGCCTTGCCGCTTCAGGCGTCTGCCACGGCGCCGGCTCGCTTCATCGGCGCTTGAAGCCGTCGTATTCACGAGAGAGAGGAGAACTACACATGTCCAAAGTCCCGAGTCTCGACGACTACCGCGTGCCGTACTTCAGCGACAAGAAGTCGGAGACGTTCTCGCTCAGCGCGCTCGACCCCGCCGCGAAGCCGTTCTCGACCGGCAGCAAGGACGGCGACCGCGACCGTCTCGCCGAGGTCGGCAACAAGCTCGACGTGCTGCAGGAGCGCCTGCATGCGCAGCGTCACCAGCGCGTGCTGCTCGTGCTGCAGGGCATGGACACGAGCGGCAAGGACGGCACGATTCGCGGCGTGTTCCACGAGGTCGATCCGCTCGGCCTGCGCATCGTGCCGTTTCGGGCGCCCACGCCCATCGAGTCCGCGCGCGACTTTCTCTGGCGTGTGCATCTGCAGGTGCCCGCGGTGGGCGAACTGGCGATCTTCAACCGCAGTCACTACGAAGACGTGCTCGTGCCGCGCGTGCTCGGCCAGATCGACTCGGCCGAGTGCGAGCGCCGCTACCGGCAGATCCGCAATTTCGAGTCGCTGCTTGCCGAAAACGGCACGTCGATCATCAAGTGCATGCTGCACATCTCGAAGGACGAGCAGCGAAGCCGTATCCAGGCGCGCATCGACGATCCCACCAAGCACTGGAAGTTCGATGTCTCGGATCTCGAGGCGCGCAAGCATTGGGACGCTTATCAGGCTTCGTACCATGACGCGCTCGCGGCCACCTCCACCGAATACGCGCCGTGGTACGTGATTCCCGCCAATTCGAAATCGCACCGCAATCTCATGGTGGCCGAGTTGCTGTTGCGCCTGATGGAAAGCCTGAAGCTCGAATATCCGCCGGCCAAGGCCGAGCTCAAGGGTCTCAGGATCGAGTGAGACCGACCCTATCCCCTCGCACCGCGCAGTCCAGATTCAGCGCCGCGGCGCGAGGCAACGCAAAATCAAGAGGAAAGAAGACATGTTGCGTGTGATCACCGCGAATCTGAATGGCATCCGCTCGGCGGCGAAGAAGGGCTTTTTCGAATGGTTCGGCGAACAGAAGGCCGACGTGCTCTGCGTGCAGGAAATCAAGTGCTCGCAGGACGACATGACGCCCGAGTTCCTCGCGCCGCACGACTTCACGGGCTACTTCCAGCATGCGGTGAAGAAGGGCTATAGCGGCGCGGGCGTCTACACGCGCCACGAGCCCGACGAAGTCATCATCGGCTTTGGCAGTGAGGAGTTCGACCCGGAAGGGCGCTATGTGGAAACGCGCTACGGCAAGCTCTCCGTCGTTTCGGTGTACGTGCCTTCGGGGTCGAGCGGCGACGAGCGCCAGGCCGCGAAGTACCGCTTCATGGACGAATTCATGCCGCACCTCGAGGCGCTCAGGCGCGAGCGCGAAGTGATCGTGTGCGGCGACGTGAACATCGTCCACAAGGAAATCGACATCAAGAACTGGAAGGGCAACCAGAAGAACTCCGGCTGCCTGCCCGAAGAGCGCGAGTGGCTCACGAAGCTGTTCGACGACGTGGGCTACGTGGACGTGTTCCGCACGCTCGACTCGCGCCCAGAGCAGTACACGTGGTGGAGCAACCGCGGCCAGGCGTATGCGAAGAACGTGGGGTGGCGTATCGACTATCAGATCGCGACGCCCGGCATTGCGCACAAGGCGAAGAAAACGTCGATCTTCAAGGACATCAAGTTCAGCGACCACGCGCCGCTGACCATCGACTACGACTACAAGGTCAAAAGCTGACCATCACCCTGACGCGAGGCGCCCGGTTCAGGGCGCCGACACCACCTTGCGTTTCTGGATAGCCGGGATGCCCTCGTAGTCGGGCAGCTCGGCGAGCGGCTTGCCGATGGCCTTTGCGTAAAGCGGCAACATGTCGGCGAGGCGCTTGGCCATATCGGCGCGCCGCGCCGGCGAGTAGGGATGCACGTAGATGAAGCCCTGGTCGCGTTCGGCGCGCGTCGCCACCGCGAGCTTGTCCCAGGCCGTGAGCGCGGCGCGCGGGTCGAACCCCGCGCGCGCGGCGATATCGCTGCCGATCACGTCGGCTTCGGTTTCGTCGGCGCGGCCGTAGTGCATCTCCACGAGCTGCGAGCCGATGCCTAGCGGAAACACGCCGAGGTCCGCGAGCCCGAAGAGCTGTGGCACGCTGCCCGACTCGATCTGCGCGGCCTGCTGTTCGCCAAGGCGCTCGCGCACGTGCTCGCGCACCGCATGCGCGATCTCGTGGCCGAGCAGCACGCCGAACTCGTTGTCGTTGAGCTTCACGCGGTCGAGCAGGCCGCCGTACACGACGATCTTGCCGCCCGGCAGGGCATACATGCGGATATCGTTCGAGCGGATGACCGCCACTTCCCACTTCCAGTTCCTGACGCGATCGCCCCACTTCACCGCATAGGGCGCGAGGCGGTCGACGAAGGCGCGCACGCGCTGCACGTGCGGATCGCTTTCGGCGTAGAGGCGGTTCGAATGGGCCGCGCCGCGCACGATCTCGTTGAACTCGGCGGTGGCCTGCGCTTCGAGCATCGGCGAGGGAATCAGGTTGCGGTAGACGGCGGCGTTGCCAAAGCGCACCACGCGGCCGGTAGTCGGCGCGCCGGGGGAGAGGCTGCCCGCCGGGACGTTCGCGCCCGCGCCGCTGTTCGCTGCGCCGTTTGCTGCGCCATTTGCTGCGCCATTTGCTGCGCCGTTCGCGTTATTCGGCGTGTTGATGGCGACGTTGCTGGCGCTTGCAGCGCTGCCACCCGCAGGCGTTGTCGTGTTGCCCGGTACGGCCGCCGGGGCGCTCGTCGCCGCCGGGTTGTCGGCAGCGCACGCATTGCCTGCTGAGAAAGCCGGTAAGGCCACGGCGATGGCCAGCGCGAGTGCCCGCGGGTGCACGCCGCGGCGCAATGGCGCGCGCGGGCTTTGCACGGCGGTCTCATGCGTGCTCACGGCCGGATTCTCCAGGGGGCAATACGAATGAGCAGGAGCATACCCGGTACCGCCAGCACCGTGCAGACGATGAAGTAATCGAACCAGCCGATCTGCGCGACCACGTAGCCGCTCGCGGCGGAGGCCAGCGTGCGCGGCACGGAGGCGAGGCTCGTGAAGAGCGCGAACTGCGTGGCGGTGTAGCGCGGATCGGTCGTGCTTGCAATATAGGCGGTGAATGCGGCGAGCGTGAGGCCCGTCGCGAAGGTCTCGAAGCCGTAGACGAGCGCGAGCGCCACGGCGCGCGGATCGAGCGTGAACTGCACGTTCGCGCCGAACACGCCCGCGGCCCACGAAACCGCGTGGCTCACGGCGAGCACTGCGTCATAGATCGCCGCGAGCGAGGGCGAGCCTGCGCCGAGTTGCGCGAGCCACGCGAAGCCGAGCGTCGAAATCATCTGCAGGAAACCGAAGATCCACAGCCCGCGCCCGATGCCGATCTTCATGAGCGCCACGCCGCCGATGATGCCGCCCGCGAGACTCGCGCCGAACGCCGTCATCTTGGCGATCACGCCGATCTCGGTGCGCGAGTAGCCGATGTCGAGGAAGAACGATGTGGACAGCGTGGTCGCCATCGTGTCGCCGAGCTTGTAGAGGAAGATGAACGCGAGCACGAACAGTGCCGCGGCGAGGCCGTCGCGGTGCACGAATTCGGCGAACGGCTGCACGATCGCCTCGCGCAGGTTCTTCGGCGGCGCGCCGTGCACTTCGGGCTCGCTCACCACGAGCGTCATGATCATGCCGGGAATCATGAAGGCCGCCGTGACGACGAACACGGTGCTCCACGGCAGGTGGTCGGAGAGGATCAGTGCGAGCGAGCCGGGCACGAGCGCCGCGATCTTGTACGCGTTCACGTGCACCGCGTTGCCGAGGCCCTGTTGTGTATCCGTGAGCAGCTCGCGCCGGTAGGCGTCGATGGCGATGTCCTGGCTCGCGCCGAAGAAAGCCACGAGCGCGGTGAGCGCGGCCACGGTCCAGATCGAATCTTTCGGCGAAACGTAGCCGAGCGTGCCGATGGCGAGCGCCACGAGAATCTGCGTGACGAGCATCCAGCCGCGCCGACGCCCCGGCTTCCAGCCCGGCAGGCGCGGCACGTAGCGATCCATGAGCGGCGCCCAGACGAACTTCCACGTATACGGGAACTGGATCAGCGCGAAGAGGCCGATTTCCTTGAGATTGACGCCCTCGGAACGCAGCCACGCCTGCACGAGATAGACGAGCGTGAAGAGCGGCAGCCCCGAGGTGAAGCCGAGGAACACGCAGATCAGCATGTGCGTATTCAGATACGCACGCCAGCCGGGGTGGGATTCGTGAGCGGTAAGAGCGGGTGCCTCGTGGGGCGGATTCTGCATGTCGTCGTTAGCGGCGGCGGTGTTGGGTGCGGTTTTTGGCAAACCGGTCGGGCGGAAAAACACGCGACGCCGTGCACGGCGTCATTTTTTTCTCACGCGATAGACCGCAAGACTACCACGCCAGTTCACACCCCATCGAACGGTCTGGCCCCCATGGAGCACGGCGCGGTCGAGAATTTCGATGCCCACCTCGGGCGCGAGCGCCTCGAAATCCTTAACCGTGAGAACACGCACGTTAGGCGTGTTGTGCCACTGGTAGGGCAGCGACTTCGAAACCGGCATGCGTCCGCGCAGCACCGAAAGCCGGTGCGGCCAGTAGCCGAAGTTCGGGAACGAGACGATGCACTCCTTGCCCACACGCGCGGTCTCGCGCAGGATCGCGGCGGTCTGGTGGATGGTCTGCAGCGTTTGCGAAAGGATCGCGAAGTCGAAGCTCGCGTCCTCGAAGAGGCGCAGGCCGTCTTCCAGATTCTGCTGGATCACGTTGATGCCGTTCTTCACCGAGGCGAGCACGCCCGCGTCGTTGATCTCGATGCCGTAGCCCGTGCATTCGAGTTCCTCGCAGAGCAGCGAAAGCAGCGCCCCGTCGCCGCAGCCGAGGTCGAGCACCTTGGCGCGCGGCTCGATCCAGCGCGCGATGGTGCGAAAGTCGGGACGGGCGGAAAGACTGTCGAAAGCGCTCTGGTTCATGCGCCCACCTCGCTGGCAATGCGTTCGTAATAAGCGCGCACGACGTTGTGATAGCGCGCGTCGTCGAGCAGGAATGCGTCGTGACCGTGCGGCGCGTCGATCTCCGCGTAGCTCACCTGGCGCTTGTGATCGAGCAGCGCCTTCACGAGTTCGCGCGAGCGCGCGGGGGCGAAACGCCAGTCGGTCGCGAAGCTCGCCACGAGATACTTGGCCTTCGTGTGCGCGAGCGCGCGCGTGAGGTCGCCGTCATACGTCCTGGCGGGGTCGAAGTAGTCGAGCGCGCGCGTGATCAGCAGGTAGGTGTTGGCGTCGAAGTAGTCGGCGAACTTGTCGCCCTGATAGCGCAGATACGACTCCACCTCGAACTCCACGTCGAAGTTGAAGTTGTACTCGTTCACGGCGCCCTCGGCGCGGCGCAGCGCACGGCCGAATTTTTCGGCCATGTCGTCGTCGGACAGATAGGTGATGTGGCCGATCATGCGCGCCACGCGCAGGCCGCGGCGCGGCTTCACGTTGTGCGCGTAGTAGTCGCCGCCGTGGAAGTCGGGGTCCGAAAGAATCGCGGAGCGCGCCACCTCGTTGAACGCGATGTTCTGCGCCGAGAGCTTGGGCGTGGAAGCGACGACGATGCAATGGCCGAGCCGGTTGGGATAGCGCAGGCTCCACGCGAGCGCCTGCATGCCGCCGAGGCTGCCGCCCATCACCGCCGCGAACTTCTCGATGCCGAAGCGATCGGCCACGCGTGCCTGGGCGTCCACCCAGTCCTCGACGGTCACGACCGGGAACTTCGCGCCGTAGGGCCGGCCGGTCGCGGGGTCGATGCTCATCGGGCCGGTCGAGCCGAAGCACGAGCCGAGATTGTTCACGCCGATCACGAAGAAGCGGTTGGTGTCGAGCGGCTTGCCCGGGCCGACCATGTTGTCCCACCAGCCGACGTTCTTCGGGTCGTCTTCGTAGACGCCCGCCACGTGGTGCGAGGCATTGAGCGCGTGACAGACGAGCACCGCATTGCTGCGCGCGGCGTTGAGCGTGCCGTAGGTCTCGACCACGAGGTCGTACCCGGCCAGCGTCGTGCCGTTCTGCAGTTGCAGGGGCTCGTCGAAATGCAGTGTTTGAGGAGCGACGATGCCGATCGATTCCATTCGTTCCGCCTTGGTTTTTCGGGCGGCTAAACGGTGTCGGCGGGCGCGGAGTGCGAAAGGATTGGCGCAGCTGACGACCTCTTTAGCCGCATTTATATCGAACTCCAGGCAAGAGGCCTTGGGAGTTCACGCGCCCGCAATCGAGTCAGCAAATCGGCGCGTGGGTATTGCAAAAGGAACGCAGAGTATATCGGAAAAAGTGCAAAGCGATGCGGCTCGCCGGAGGGGCGAGCCGGGCGGCGCGGTGTTGCCGCCCGTCGATGCTTCACGTGCCCGCGCGCCGCGCGAGGCCGAGAAGCCTTATCACTTCGGCGGGTGGGCGTCGCGCCAGCGCTTGAGCTGGAAGGCCGCGACGATCATCAAGATGCCGTAGAGGATCGCATAGGCGGCGATCACCCAGATCAGCGAGAGCGCACCCGCGCCGGGGAACATCGCGAAGAAAAAGCCGACCGTGGCCGAGAGCGGCCCCGAAATCCCCACCGCCCACGGGTGCGAGATGGCACGCCGGTACTGGATCGCGTAAATGATCTCGAAGATGCCAGTGAAGAACGCCCAGACGCCGATGATCATCACGAGGACGATGGCGGTCTCGCCGGGCCAGAAGAACGCCACGAGGCCGGCGATCACGCCGATCAGGCCGATGATGACGTAGGTCCAGCGCCGCTTGCCGCCGCCGCGCGCGCCGTAGACGAGCGCGAACGCGCCGTCGACGATCGCGTAGGCGCCCCAGATGATGGCGAGCGTGAGCACCGTGAGGCGGGGCATCATGACGGCGAGTATGCCGAACACGATGGCGGCGATGCCGCGCGCCACGAGCCAGCCCCAATGGGCGGAAAGGCTGGCGAGAATGGGGGGCAGGCCGGTGGGAGGAACGGGACGGTTCATGCGACGGTTCTCCTTTGGTCGATCCGGAGCCATGGCGTGAGCCCTGATTCCGGTCCCATGCCCATGCAGCGCACGGGCGCATGGCGACGCCGGCAGCCGCCCGGGCAAAACCCCGCGCGGCCGCGCTATTGAAGAATGATGCGGATCTGCTCGTCGGCGTGCTCGCTCGGCGAGCGCGTGAAGCCGCTTTGCGCATAGCGATGCCAGCAGCCGATCACGTAGCGCACGACCAGATTCGCACGGACCGTTGGATCGTACCCCCTGGACGCAGGCTTTGCGCCGACGTGGTCAGACCCTGCAATCGATTTGCGTTCGGCTTCCTGTGCGAGGTCGACGCGCAGGCACTGGCGCAGCGAGGCCTCGACGCGATCGAGCATCTGGTTCACGCGCTC
>DATBXG010000378.1:0-6606 GCA_036514415.1 Paraburkholderia sp. | reverse complement strand
TTTTCAGGTCGGCGATCGTGCGCACGGTTTGCGCGCGCTGGTAGAGCGCCGAGCCGGGCTGCGCGTTGATGAAGTTCGCGAAGTTCTGCAGGATGTTCGTGCCGTAGTTGCCGTTCAGCGGGTCGCTGCCGTTCGTGCCCTGCTGGTAGATCTGCCACGAAATGCCGGCGGCCTGCAGGCGCTCGGGGTAGGTCGTCCACGAGAGCAGTTGATACGTTGGCGGCACGTCGTTGTCCACGTAGTCGCTGTTGTCGAGCAGCGGGCCGCCCATCGTGCCGGTCGGATCGACCATGCCGGTCATGAGGTAGGAGCGGTTCGGGTGCGTCGGGCCGGGCAGCGAGCAGAAGTAGTTGTCGCACACCGTGAAGGCATCGGCCAGCGCGTAGTGGAACGGAATGTCCGCGCGCAGGTAATAGCCCATCGTCATGTCGGTCTTGTACTGCGGCCACTGGTTGTAAAGACCGTTGTTGATCGCGTAGTGCGTGGGGTACCACGCGTGGTCGAGGTCGCCCACGCATTGTGCGCTCGTCTTGAACGTGTCGAGGTGGAACGGCAACACGGGCTTCGTCGCATCCTCCTTCGAGGGCTGATACCACACGGGCAGGCCACCGGGCAGCGGAATGGGCAGGCGGTCGTTATAGCCGCGCACGCCGCGCATATGGCCGAAGTAGTGGTCGAACGAGCGATTCTCCTGCATGAACACGACGATGTGCTCGATATCGCGGATCGTGCCCGTGCGCGAATTGGCCGGAATGGCGAGCGCATTGCGGATCGACTCGGGGAGAGCGGTCATCGCGGCAGCGGCGGCGCCCGACTGCGCGACGGTTTGCAGGAAACGGCGGCGACTGGTTGACGTCATTGCTGTTCACCTTTCTGCTTGAGGTTGGAGTGTCGTGCCCGACGGTGGACTGGCACAAGTGCACGCTGGTGCAGTGCTTCAATGGCTGGACGTTGCTGAACCGCTGGAATCGTTGCCGTTGCTGGCCTGGGTCTGCGCGCTGTCGCCTGGCGCATAGCTCATGACCGGCGTGACCTGATCGCTGTCGGCGGCGAGGCTGGCCTGTGCGCTTTGCGCTGGGGCGCTCGCGGTGTTTGCCGCGTTCGCGCCATAGGCGGGCGTGGCGCTCGGGTTCGCTGAAGCGCCGGTATCAGGCAATGGCGACGCCGACGCGCTGTTCGCCGAGGGCGATGGCGATGGCGTTGCGGCGTTCCGGCTTTCCGCTGGCGTCGATGTTGCCGACGTATCCGACGTATCCGATGCCGACGACGACCCATAACCCGGGCCGCATGCATCGAGCATCGTGGTTGCGAGCACAACGATCACCGCGGTCGACAGGGTCGTCGACGCGCGGTTGGGAAGGCGTATTCTCATGTGCGCATCCGTTCTCTGAGGATGGGTCGCGCACAGTTTCGTTGCCGTTGAAGAAAAAATTATGAAATGCGAGAAAACGTTTGCGAGAGTCGAAATCCGCTTTGCAAACGTGCCGCATGGCCAGCATCCGCTGACGATTTTCCGCTAACGAATTGCTTTCACTTTGCGCGTCACGCAGCGGGCGAGCCGTCGTCATGCTGGGCGGGGCGCAGTACGTCGGTGGCGCGATGCGGCATCTCGACCTGATCGATCAGGAACACTTCTCCGCGCGAATGCCCGGCGCGCAGCGGCAGGATCGCCTGATAGGCGCTGGAGCGATACCACTCGCGCGCGATTTCGCGGCTCGCGAACCCGATCATGATGAGGTCGCCGGAGAACTTGCCTTCGAGCCGCTCGACGCGTCCGCCGTGAATGATGAAGCGGCCGCCATAGGGGGCGAGCGTTGCGTCGATCTTCTCCAGGTACTCGACGATGGCGGGGCAAGGTTCGACGTCGCGCAGATGGGCAATGGCGTAGGCGGTCATGGCAGTCCTCGTGAGCGTGAAAGGGTGGGCCAACGCTTGCGAGAATAGGGTGCGCCGGGCGGCGAATCGATTACCTGGGAGGTAATGCGGGCGCTACGCGGGCTTCGGTCGAATACGCGCCACGGAGTAAAATACGCAGCATCCCAAGCCCGGATCGAGACGTTCCCGCTTTTCGCCACCGCCGCCATGAACCCGTCACCCGAGAACAAACCTGCGCGCAAGCAGCCGCCCAAATGGCTGCTGAATACCCTCACGGCGCTCGTGGGCGTGCTTACGCTCGCGCTCGGTATCGGCTGGATCGTCTACAAGTGGGAAGTCGATATGGAGATTCCGTACTTCGCCATTCCGCTCGTGATGTGCGTGCCGGTGATCGTCGCCGTGGCGTTCCGCAACATCTGGGATTGAGGCGCGCCCCGCGCCTCCTGTTTCAACCCCCGAAGCGCTCGGCGCACGCCACGCGCACGCGCTCCACGACGGCGGGCCACGCTTCGTCGATCCGCTGGCGGAAGAGGCGCATCGTGCCGGGATACCACGGCGAGTCTTCGCGCCCGTGCATCCAGCGCCAGTCCAGGTCGTAGTGCGGCAGCAGCACCCAGCACGGCTTGCCGAGCGACGCCGCCAGATGCGCGGTGGACGTGTCCACGCAAATCACGAGATCGAGCTGCGCGACGATGGCCGCGGTGTCGACGAAATCGCGCACGTCCGTGCCGAGGTGCAGCAGCGGCAGGCTCGCGGGCGGGTTCCGGGCCTCGTCTTCTGCCTGGCCTTTCTGCAGGCTCACGAACTGCGCCCCCGGCAGGTTCCACAGCGGCGCAAGCGTGGCCAGCGACGGCAGCGAGCGATGTGCGTCGTTGAAATGCTTCGCGTTGCCCTTCCAGACGATTCCGATGCGCGGGCCCGCCGCGAGCGTGGCAAGGCGCGCGCGCCAGTGCTCGACGACTGCGGGCTCGGGCGTGAGGACGAGCGGTGCGGGGATCGTGTCGAGCGTCGTGCCAAGACGGTGAGGCACGCTGATCGGGCTCACCCAGTAGTCGAACTGTGCAGACGCAGCGGCAGCGGCTTCATGGCCGAGCACGGCGTCGATGCCCTCGGCGCCGCTGAAGAGCCCGTGCAGCGGCGCCTGGCATGTGAACGCGACGTGCGCCGCGCCCTGCGCCTTGAGTACGCGCGCATAGCGCCCGAATTGCAGCATGTCGCCGAGGCCGTCTTCCTGCCACAGCAGCAGCGACTTGCCGGCGAGCGGTTCGCCTTGCCAGACGGGGCACTGCAGCAGGCGTTGCGTCGCGTGATGCACGAAACCGGGCATCGTATAGCGGCATTCGTAGCGCGCGAAGCCTTCCTCGAAGCGGCCCATGCTGATGAGCAGCGTGGCGAGGCGGAATTTCGCGTCGCCGTAGCCGGGGTTCGCGTCGAGTGCGCGCCGGTAGCCCGCTTCCGCTTCGTCGAGCCGGCCGTATTCCTTCAACAGGCTCGCGATATTGAAGTGCGCCTCGGCGAAGTCGGGCCGCGCGGCAAGCGCTTCGTGGAGCACGTCGAGCGCTTCGTCACGGCGCCCGAGCGCCATCAGCACACAGGCGAGATTGTTGTGAGCCTCGACGCGGCCGGGCAAGCGGCGCAGCGTCTCGCGATACGCGGCCTCTGCCTCGGGCAGCCGCTCGAGCGTATGCAGCGCGACGCCCAGGTTGTAGTGCGCCTCGGCGTGATCCGGCGCGAGCGCGAGCGTCTCGCGAAAGGCCGCCTCCGCCTCGGGCACGCGCTTGAGATCGGTGAGCACGCAACCGAGGTTGTTGAGCGCATCCACGAACCTGGGGCGAATCTGGAGCGCGAGGCGCACCGCGAGTTCTGCCTCGGCGAGCTTGCCAGACGCCTTGAGCAGCATGGCGAGATTGTTGAGCGCCTCCGGGTACTGCGGCTGGATCAGCAGGGCCTGGCGAAACGCCTCGGCTGCGTCGTCGCCTCGCCCCTGGTCGCGCAGTTGCGTGCCGAGGCCGTTGTACGCCTTCGCATGGCGCGCATTCGCGGCGATGGCGGCGCGCAATGCGCTTTCGGCTTCGGTGTGGCGGCCTTGCCCCTGCAGCAGGAGGCCGAGGTTGTAGTGCGCGTCGGCGTGGGTGGGGCATTGCGCGAGCACGGCGCGAAAGGTGGCTTCCGCTTCGGCGTGCCGCTCCTGGCGCTGCAGGACGACGCCGAGGTTGCTGCGTGCGTCGATGTCGCCGGGCGTGAGGTTCAGCAGCCGTTCATAGAGCGCCTGCGCTTGCGCGAGGCTGCCGAGCGTCGCGTAGAGTCCGGCGAGTCCGCTGTATGCCTCCACGAAGTCCGGCTTCGCGGCAAGGCAGCGCTGCCAGAGCATCCCGGCGCGCGCCACGTCGCCCGTGCCCGTTGCGCTGAGGGCCGCGAGATTGAGCGCCGGCGCGAGCGTCGTGTCGTCTGCCACCGGGTCCTCGCCGACGAGCGGTTCGAGCAGTGCGAGCGCTTGCGCGAAGCGATGCGCTTCGCAATGCGCATTGGCTTCGCGCAGGATGTCGTCGGGGGCGGGCGCGAGGGGCGTCGTAATGATCACGGTGAACGGTAGATGGGGCGGTGCGCAGCGTTTGCCTGGCACGAGCAATGGGCCAGTGTCGAGATTACGACAGCTCGGGTCCAGGCAACGGCGCGAACTGAGCGCATACGTTGCCGTTATTCAAGCAATGAGCCGGCTTCGCCGTGCAAGACTTGCAGATCGCTTGCAAAGGGGCCGGGCGCCGTGGGTCGACCGTAAGGGACGCTGTTTTGCGCGCGCGGGCATATCGATGTGCCGATTTCTTCGTGGCGGCGCGCCGCCGGGCGCAAGAATGCGCGTGAGCAGCCGGCAACTGAACAAGCGGATTGATTCGACATCCGAATGACATGCCATCGCGTACGGCGAAAGAACTCGCGCGCGATGGCATGCGCCGCGTTCAGGGCACGAGCACCTGGCGCCCGACCACCTTGCCTTGCGCGAGCGCCTCGAACGCCTCGTTGATTTCCGTGAGCGGCCGCGTGGAGACGGGCGAGGGCTGCATCCTGCCTTCGCGCATGAGCGTCACGAGTTCGCGCAGCTCGGGCAGCGTGCCCACGTAGCTGCCTTCGATCTTCAGCGGCCGCATCGGGATGATGGGCAGCGAGAGCGTGAGGTCCCCGCCCATCAGACCGACGATCACCACGTGGCCGCCGCGCGCGCAGGAATCGAGCGCGAGCTTGACCGTAGGCGTCGCGCCCACGAGGTCGAGCACCGCGCGTGCGCCGCCGCCCGTCGCGGCGATGATCTGCTGGACCGCGTCGCCCGCGTGTGCGTCGATGGCCGCGAGCGCGCCGGCGGCAAGCGCCGCTTCGCGCTTGGCGGGGTCCACGTCCACGACGATCGCGCCTTGCGCGCCCTGTGCCTTGAGCACTTCGAGCGCCATCATGCCAAGGCCGCCTGCGCCGATCACGACCACGGGGCCTTCGTGGATGCGCTCGCCAAACTTCTTTATCGCCGAATATGTCGTCACGCCCGCGCAGGCGAGCGGTGCGGCCTTCACCGGATCGAGGCCGGCGAGATCCACGAGATAGCGCGGATGCGGCACGATCACGTAGTCGGCGAAACCGCCGTCGCGCAGTACGCCGAGCGACTGTGGCTTCGCGCAGATGTTCTCCTCGCCGCGCTTGCAGGCGGCGCATTCGCCACAGCCGATCCACGGATGCACGACTGCCGACGTGCCCGTCGCGAGCGCTTCCGGCGCGCCTTGCGCGTCGGGGCCGAGCGCCACGACCTCGCCGCAGATTTCATGGCTCGGCGTGAGCGGCAGCTTGATGCCGCGGTCGGCGAGCGAGAGCTTCTTGCCGCCGCCCAGGTCGTAATAGCCCTCCCAGATGTGCAGATCGGAATGGCACAGGCCCGCGGCCTTCACGCGCAGCAATACCTCCGTGCCCTTGGGCTCGGGCACGTCGCGCTCGACCAGTTCGAGCGGCTTGCCGTGATGGATAACGCAGTAACAGCGCATTTGCATCGATGTCTCCGTGAGTGTTGTGTACGGCGGCCAGGCACGACCAGGCGAAAAGCGGCGTCTTTGCATCATAGCCGATGCGATATAAATCCGGCCGGTCGTTCTATTTTCACAGCTGCGCGCTTGATTTGCCAGAGGCCGACCTGTGCATGATGCCCGTATCGTTGCATAGCTAACTATATTGGGGTATCCTTTGCCCATGTTCGATCATTGCCTTTACTTCAACACCACGGCGCTCGCGCGGCGCCTGGAGCGCGAATGGGCGCAAGCCTTCGAGCGCTTCGAGCTCACGCCGCCGCAGGGTTTCATGTTGCGCGCCGTGCTGGAGCGTCCCGGTTCGCTGCAGCGCGAACTGGCCGATCTGCTGTCCATCGCGCGGCCCACTGCCACGCGCGTGCTCGACGGCCTGGAGGCGCGCGGCTATGTGGAGCGCCAGCGTACGGATGGCGACGGTCGCGAAGTGGCGATCGTGCCCACGGCGCAGGCGATTGCGATTCGCGAGGCGCTCAATGCTGCGAGCGCGACGGTCACGAGCCGCGTGAAGCGCACGCTCGGCGGCGAGGCGTTTGTAGATACGGTGTCGCGCCTGCGCACGGCGCGCGCGACGTTGGGCTGAAGCGCGGCCGCGTTAATGCGCGGCAACGCTTCATAAGGGCATTAAAGAGTAGGGAGTTGCATCATGCGGCGCATCGGCGCTTTCTGTATT
>DATBXG010000377.1:0-14261 GCA_036514415.1 Paraburkholderia sp. | reverse complement strand
TCACGGCCGCGGCCATCGGCATCATCTACAAGGAAACGGCGTCGATTTCGGGCGCGGAAGTGGGCTGCCAGGGCGAGGTGGGCGTGGCGTGCTCGATGGCCGCCGCGGCGCTCGCAGCCGTGATGGGCGGCACGCCGGGGCAGGTCGAGAACGCTGCCGAGATCGGCATGGAGCACAACCTGGGCATGACCTGCGACCCGGTGGGCGGCCTCGTGCAGATTCCGTGCATCGAGCGCAACGCCATGGGCGCGATCAAGGCGATCAATGCCGCGCGCATGGCGCTCAAGGGCAACGGCGAGCATTACGTCACGCTCGACAACGTCATCAAGACGATGCGCGAAACGGGTGCCGACATGAAGACGAAATACAAGGAGACGTCGCGCGGTGGTCTCGCCGTGAACGTCATCGAGTGCTAACTGAAGCTAATGGTAACGCGCAACAAGGGGTCTGCGAGATGAGCCGCTATTCGATATTCAGTCTGTTCCGCAACGGGTTGTCGTATCACGAGAACTGGGAGCGGCAGTGGAGAAGCCCGGAGCCGAAGAAGGAGTACGACGTGGTGATCGTCGGCGGCGGCGGCCATGGTCTCGCGACAGCCTATTACCTCGCGAAGGAGCACGGCGTGAAAAACGTCGCGATTCTGGAGAAGGGCTGGATCGGCGGCGGCAATACGGCGCGCAACACGACCATTGTGCGCTCGAACTACCTGTGGGACGAGTCGGCGGCGCTCTACGAGAAGGCGATGAAGCTCTGGGAAGGGCTGGCGCAGGACCTCAACTACAACGTGATGTTCAGCCAGCGCGGCGTGATGAATCTCGCGCACACGCTGCAGGACGTGCGCGACACCGAGCGCCGCGTGAACGCGAACCGCCTGAACGGCGTGGACGCCGAATTCCTCACGCCCGAGCAGATCAAGGAAATCGAGCCGACCATCAACCTGAACAGCCGCTACCCCGTGCTGGGCGCGTCGATCCAGCGCCGCGCGGGCGTGGCGCGCCACGACGCCGTGGCGTGGGGTTTCGCGCGCGGCGCCGACCAGCACGGCGTGGACATCATTCAGAACTGCCAGGTGACGGGCATTCGCCGCGACGGCGCGCGCGTGACGGGCGTGGACACGTCGAAGGGTTTCATCAAGGCGAAGAAGGTCGCCGTGGTGGCGGCCGGCAACACCACCACGCTCGCTGACATGGCCGGCGTGCGCCTGCCGCTGGAAAGCCACCCGCTCCAGGCGCTGGTGTCGGAGCCGATCAAGCCCGTTGTGAACACCGTCATCATGTCGAACGCGGTGCACGCCTATATCAGCCAGTCCGACAAGGGCGATCTCGTGATCGGCGCGGGCGTGGACCAGTACACCGGCTTTGGCCAGCGCGGCAGCTTCCACATCATCGAGGGCACGCTGCAGGCCATCGTCGAAATGTTCCCGGTGTTCTCGCGCGTGCGCATGAACCGGCAGTGGGGCGGCATCGTCGATGTCTCGCCGGACGCGTGCCCGATCATCAGCAAGACCGACGTGAAGGGTCTCTATTTCAACTGCGGCTGGGGCACCGGCGGTTTCAAGGCGACGCCGGGCTCGGGCTGGGTGTTCGCGCACACCATTGCGAAGGACGAGCCGCATCCGCTCAATGCTCCGTTCTCGCTGGACCGCTTCTATACCGGCCATCTGATCGACGAACACGGCGCAGCCGCCGTGGCGCACTAAGGAGACCACAACATGCTGATGATCGAATGCCCGTGGTGCGGTCCCCGCGCCGAAATCGAGTTCACGTGCGGAGGCGAAGCCGACATCGCGCGTCCGCTCGACACCGACAAGCTCACCGACGAGGAATGGGGCGACTACCTCTTCATGCGCCACAACCCGCGCGGCGTGCACAAGGAGCAGTGGCTGCACGCGCAAGGCTGCCGCCGCTGGTTCAAGGCGACGCGCGACACCGTCACCTACGAGATTCAGGGTTACGAGACCTTCGGCGCGGCGAATGAGGCGCAAGGCAACAAGCAAGGGAGCACGCAGCGATGAGCCAGAACAACCGCCTCGGCGCCGGTGGGCGCATCAATCGTGCGATTCCGCTGAACTTCACGTTCAACGGCCGCACGTACCAGGGCTTTCAGGGCGACACGCTCGCCTCCGCGCTGCTCGCCAACGACGTCCATTTCGTCGCGCGCAGCTTCAAGTACCATCGCCCGCGCGGCATCATGACGGCCGACGTTGCCGAGCCGAACGCGATCGTGCAACTGGAGCGCGGCGCGCATACGGTGCCCAATGCGCGCGCGACCGAAGTCGAGTTGTACCAGGGGCTCATTGCGACGAGCGTGAACGCCGAGCCCAGCCTCGAAAACGATCGCATGGCAATCAACCAGAAGTTCTCGCGCTTTCTGCCGGCGGGCTTCTACTACAAGACCTTCATGTGGCCGCGCAAGTGGTGGCCGAAATACGAGGAAAAGATTCGCGACGCCGCGGGTCTCGGCAAAGCGCCCGAAGTGCGCGACGCCGACCGTTACGATAAATGCTTCGCGCATTGCGACGTCCTCGTGGTCGGCGGCGGCCCCGCTGGTCTCGCGGCCGCACATACGGCGGGCGCAACCGGCGCACGCGTGATTCTGGTGGACGACCAGCGCGAACTGGGCGGCAGCCTGCTGTCGTGCAAGGCCGATATCGATGGCCGTCCCGCGCTCCACTGGGTCGAGAAGATCGAAGCCGAACTCAAGCAGATGCCCGACGTGAAGATCCTTTCGCGCAGCACGGCGTTCGGCTATCAGGACCACAATCTCGTGACCGTCACGCAGCGTTTGACGGACCATCTGCCGGTATCGACGCGTCAGGGCACGCGCGAGCTGTTGTGGAAGATCCGCGCCAAACGCGTGATTCTCGCGACGGGTGCGCACGAGCGCCCCATCGTGTTCGGCAACAACGATCTGCCTGGCATCATGATGGCCTCGGCGGTCTCGACGTATATCCATCGCTACGGCGTTTTGCCGGGCCGCAATGCGGTGGTGTTCACGAACAACGACGCGGGTTACCGCTGCGCGCTCGACCTCAAGGCGTGCGGCGCGAACGTATGTGTCGTCGATTCGCGCACGCAGGGCAATGGCGCGTTGCAGGCCGCCGCGCGCCGCCAGGGCGTGAAGGTCATGTACAACGCGGCCATCAACTGCGCGCACGGAAAGCAGCGCGTCAGCTCGGTCGATGTGGTGGGCTACACGAACGGGCAAGCCGGCGCGCAACAAGCGACGCTCGCGTGCGACCTCGTCGCGGTGTCAGGCGGCTTCAGTCCCGTGCTGCATCTCTTTGCGCAGTCGGGCGGCAAGGCGCACTGGAGCGACGCGAAGGCGTGCTTCCTGCCGGGCAAGCGCGTGCAGGAGGAAGTGAGCGTTGGCGCGGCGGTGGGCGAATTCGGCCTTGCCCGCGCGCTCACGCAGGGCGTGGACGGCGGCATCGACGCGGCAAAGTCGCTTGGCTTCCCGCTCAAGCGCCCCGCCGTGCCGAAGGCCGCCGAGATCGAAGAAACGCCGCTGCAGGCACTGTGGCTCGTGGGCAGCCGCAAGGAGGCGGCGCGCGGGCCGAAGCAGTTCGTCGACTTCCAGAACGATGTGTCGGCGGCGGACATTCTGCTCGCCGCGCGCGAAGGCTTCGAGTCGGTCGAGCACGTGAAGCGCTACACCGCCATGGGCTTCGGCACCGACCAGGGCAAGCTCGGCAACATCAACGGCATGGCGATCCTCGCCAGCGCGCTCGGCAAGACGATTCCCGAAACGGGCACGACGACGTTCCGCCCGAACTACACGCCCGTTACATTCGGCACGTTCGCGGGGCGCGAACTGGGCGATCTGCTCGATCCGATCCGCAAGACCTGCATCCACGAGTGGCACGTGCAGCATGGCGCGAAGTTCGAGGACGTCGGCAACTGGAAACGCCCCTGGTACTACCCGAAGAGCGGCGAGGACCTGCATGCGGCGGTGAAGCGCGAGTGCCTCGCGGTTCGCAACAGCGTGGGCATTCTCGACGCATCGACGCTGGGCAAGATCGACATCCAGGGGCCCGACGCCGCGAAGCTGCTCAACTGGGTCTACACGAACCCGTGGCTCAAGCTCGAAGTGGGCAAGTGCCGCTACGGCCTGATGCTCGACGAAAACGGCATGGTGTTCGACGACGGCGTGACGGTGCGCCTCGGCCAGCAGCACTACATGATGACGACCACCACGGGCGGCGCCGCGCGCGTGCTCACGTGGCTCGAACGCTGGCTGCAGACCGAATGGCCCGACATGAAGGTGCGGCTCGCCTCCGTCACCGATCACTGGGCGACCTTCGCCGTCGTCGGCCCGAAGAGCCGCAAGGTGCTGCAGAAGGTTTGCGCGGACATCGACTTCGACAACGCCGCGTTCCCGTTCATGTCGTATCGCAACGGCACGGTCGGGGGCGTGAAGTCGCGCGTCATGCGCATCAGCTTCTCGGGCGAGCTGGCCTATGAAGTGAACGTGCCGGCCAACGCGGGCCGCATGGTGTGGGAAGCCTTGATGGAAGCGGGCGCCGAATTCGACATCACGCCGTATGGCACGGAAACGATGCACGTGCTGCGCGCGGAGAAGGGCTACATCATCGTTGGGCAGGACACGGACGGTTCAGTCACGCCGTTCGACCTCGGCATGGGCGGCCTCGTCTCGCAGACGAAGGACTTTCTCGGCCGCCGCTCGCTCAAACGCTCGGACACGGCGAAAGAGGGACGCAAGCAGTTCGTCGGACTGCTAACCGATGACGCGCAGTATGTGCTTCCGGAAGGCGGACAGATCGTCGCGCCCGATGCGCAAGCGCGGCCCGACGGCACGACCGCGATGATCGGTCACGTCACGTCGAGCTATTACAGCCCGATCCTCCAGCGTTCCATCGCGCTCGCGGTCGTGAAGGGCGGCCTGAACAAGATGGGCGAGCGCGTGGTGATTCCCATGGCCGATGGCCGGCGCATCAGCGCGCAGATCGCGAGCCCGATTTTCTACGACACGGAAGGAGTGCGTCAGCATGTGGAATGAAACGAAAGACCGCTTGCAGGTCGCTGAGCGCATCGTCGGAGTGCGGCTGGAGTCGCCGTTCGTTGGCGTCGCGGATCTGCTCAAGGCGCAGGAGGGGCGCGCCTCGAAGGCGTTCGCCATGCGCGAGCTGCCGTTCCGCGACCTCGTGAACGTGCGTGGTGAATTGAGCGATCCGGCATTCGTCGCCGCATTCGCAAGCGTCGTGGGCTGCCCGCCGCCTTCCGCGCCGAATACCGTTGCGCGCAGCGACCAGTACGACGTGCTCTGGCTCGGCCCGGACGAGTGGCTCGTGCGCTCGCTCGCCCCTGTGCAGACGGGCATGCTCGAAGCGAAGCTCGGCGCCGTGCTCGGCGACGCCTACGCGGCGGCCGTGGATGTGGGCAGCGGCTACACGGTTGTCGAGATCGAAGGCACGCGCTCGCGCGACGTCCTCTCGCGCGGCTGCCCGCTCGATCTGCATCCGCGCCTGTTCCAGCCGGGTCAGTGCGCGCAGAGCGTGTATTTCAAGGCGTCGATCGTGCTGATTCCCACGGCCGACGACCGCTTCGAGATCGTCGTGCGCCGCAGCTTCGGTGACTACTTCTGCCGCATCATGGTCGACGCCGCGGCGTCGGTCGCGCCATGAAGATCGTCGACGCGGCGTTCGAGCCGGCGTCGAGGGCGCTCAATGCGTTCGACGAGCCGCGCGGGCGCGGCTGGAGCGTGTTCGTCGAAGCGTTGAGCGTGCCGGCGCGCATCGGCATCTATCCGCACGAGCATGGCGCGCCGCAGCCGGTCATGATCGATGCGCAGCTCGGCTATCGCTGCATGCCGCGCGAAAACGAAGAAGGCGGCGGCTGGATCGACTACGACGGCTATTGCACGCGCCTTGCCGACTTTCTCGGGCGCAAGCCGCATACGCGGCTGCTCGAAACGCTGGTGGCGGATATCGCGGCGTTCTCGTTTCGCGAATGGCCCGCGCTGGAAACGCTCAGGATCGAGGTGCACAAGCCGAAGATCCGGCCGGGCACGCGGCGCGTGGGCGTGGCGCTCGAATGGACGCGCGCCGATTATCGGCACTGGATGCGGGGTGAAGCAGGCAAGCAGCAGTAGGCGCAAGCGCGTAGCCCGATGGCGGTGTTGTTCAAACGCGCGTCGCTTTTTGCACATCGTCAGGTGTGAGCGGCAGGCTACGCTCGAAACATCGTTGCGTCGCGCGATTCGTGTGAGGCAACGGGTTCCCAGGTAAAGCATCTAAAAGGAGACAGCGACATGAGCGGTAATCGAGGCGTCGTGTATCAGGGACCGGGCAAGGTCGAGGTGCAGAACATCGCGTATCCGAAGATGGTCGATCCGAGCGGCCGCTCGATCGGCCATGGCGTCATTCTCAAGGTGGTCAGCACCAATATCTGCGGTTCGGATCAGCACATGGTGCGCGGCCGCACCACGGCGCCGCTCGGGCTCGTGCTCGGCCACGAAATCACGGGCGAAGTGGTCGAGGTAGGCAACGACGTCGAAACGCTAAAGATCGGCGATCTGGTTTCCGTGCCGTTCAACGTGGCCTGCGGGCGCTGCGCGATGTGCCGCGAGCAGCACACGGGCGTCTGCCTGAACGTGAATCCCTCGCGCGCGGGCGGCGCTTACGGCTATGTCGACATGGGCGGCTGGATTGGCGGCCAGGCAGAATACGTGCTCGTGCCGTATGCCGACTTCAATCTGCTGAAGTTCCCGGACCGCGATCAGGCCATGTCGAAGATCCGCGACCTGACTTGCCTCTCGGACATTCTGCCCACGGGCTATCACGGCGCCGTCACGGCGGGCGTGAAGCCCGGATCGACCGTCTATATCGCGGGTGCGGGGCCGGTGGGCATGGCGGCGGCTGCTTCAGCGCGCCTGCTTGGCGCGGCGTGCACGATCGTCGGCGACATCAATGCCGAGCGTCTCGCGCATGCGAAGGCCATGGGCTTCGAAGTCGTCGATCTGTCGAAAGACGCGACGCTCGGCGAGCAGATCGAACAGATTCTCGGCAAACCGGAAATCGATTGCGCCGTGGATTGCGTGGGCTTCGAGGCGCATGGGCATGGCGCTTCCGGCCACGCGGAGGAAGCGCCGGCAACCGTGCTGAATTCGCTCATGGAAATCACGCGCCCGGCGGGCATGATCGGCATTCCGGGTCTTTACGTGACCGACGATCCCGGCGCACGTGACGTGGCCGCGCAGCACGGCAGCCTGAGCATCCGCTTCGGCCTTGGCTGGGCGAAATCGCATACGTTCCATACGGGGCAAACGCCCGTGCTCAAGTACAACCGCAACCTGATGCAGGCGATCCTCTTTGACCGGCTGCCGATCGCAAAGATCGTCAACGTCACGGTCATTTCGCTCGATGAGGCGCCCGAAGGCTACAGGAAGTTCGATGGCGGCGCGCCGCGCAAGTTCGTGATCGACCCGCACGGGTTGCTGGCAGCGTAGTTTTGGTTTGGCTCGCGGCCGCTTTCGCGTTTCCTTGTGTTCGCGGCGGTATGCCAGCGTTGCCCCTGTGCGGGGCGGCACCTACTTTCTTTGCGGCGGCAAAGAAAGTAGGCAAAGAAAGCCGCTCAAACCGCTAGTGCCAGCCACAATTCACATCCCGTCGTAAATGGTCAATGGCTCCGGAGCGTCTGTCACCCCGCGCCGCCAGACGGAGTGACAAGGCGCTCATACCTCCGGCGGCGCTACGCGCGCCGATGGGCATAGCCTAAAATCTTTGGTGCGCGTGCATTCTCGCGAAACCTGACAATGCCCCCGGTTTCCCTTGCAGACCCGACCGCAGCGCGCGTAGCGAGCGGCGGGATGCATGAGCCCTTTGTCACTAAGCTGGAAGGTGCGAGGTGACAGACGCTCCGGAGCCATTAACCATTAATGGTTCGAGGTGAACTGTGGCAGGCGCTGGCGGTGTGAGCGGCTTTCTTTGCCTACTTTCTTTGCCGCGGCAAAGAAAGTAGGTGCCGCCCCGCACAGGGGCAACCCAGGCAGACCGACGCGAATACAAAGTTCAGACATGCAGCGTTGCGGACACAACAGCAGCAGCCGCAGGCGAATCCACACCCGAAAGCGGCGCGATACGCTTACGCCGTTCACCGGTAGGCGCACTGCCGAACGCATCGCGATAGCTCTTGCTGAAGTGACAAGCCGACTGGAAGCCGCAAGCCATCGTGATCTGCATGATCGACATATCGGTTTGCAGCAGCAGCTCGCGCGCACGGCGCAACCGCAGCGTCAGATAGTAGTGCGTCGGCGTCATGCCGAGATGCTCGTGAAAGAGCCGCTGCAATTGCCGCTGTGACATGTTCGCAAGCCGCGCGAGCTCCTCGCGCGAAAGCGGCTCTTCGATATTGTTCTCCATGAGCGAGATGACTTCGAAGAGCGACTTGTTCGCCGAGCCGAGCCGCGCGACGAGCGGCATGCGTTGCTGCGCGGAGGTGTCGCGCACGTGCTCGACCACGAACTGCTCGGCGATCTGCGTGACGCGAGCCGTCCCCACGCGCGCCGTGATGAGGTGAAGCATCATGTCGAGCGGCGCGACCCCGCCGGTGCAGGTCACGCGGTCGCGATCGATGACGAAGAGCTCCTTGAGAAAACGCGTGGAAGGAAACTCCTCCTTGAGCGCCGACATGTTTTCCCAGTGGATCGCGCATGCATAGCCGGCGAGCAGGCCGGCCTTCGCTAGTGCATAGGTGCCCGTGCACAGGCTGCCCAGCGCGACGCCCATGCGCGCGAAGCGGCGCAGCGCGGCGAGATGGGCGGGCGTGGTGGCGCGCTGCACGTCAATACCGCCGCAAACGAACACGATATCGGGCTGGCCCACGCACTCGGCCGGGCCGGTGTCGATGGAAAGGCCGTTGCTCGACGTGACCGGACCGCCTTCCGGGCTGATGATCGACCACCTGTAGAGCGGCTGCCCGCTCAGGTAATTAGCCATACGAAGGACTTCGATCGCGTTGGTGAAAGCGATCATCGTGAAGTCGGGCAGCGGCATGAACGCGAAGTGCGCTAATGACGCTGTGCGATCCGGCAGCATGGGGGACGATTCCTTGTGTTCAACAACCTGCCTGTTGGCCTGTTCGCCAGGGAAGGCCGGGCGGGGGCCGGCGACGCTACCGCAATTTTCGAATTTGATGGGTCCAGTGTGCCATGCGGCAAAACCCTGAGTCATCTGGACAAAAATGCCGGACGCGGAAAAAGGACGAGGGTGCGAGATTGGTGCATTGCAATGCACGATAAATAATTCAGATTGGGAAGCAGGGGGGCACGGCGCAGCGCCGATGGGCGAAGGCGGGGCACTTGTGAAAAATGGACGCGGATGGCGGAAAAGGAAAAGAACGCGTCTGAATTTCGACGTTGGGCGCTTATTCGAACGACAAGAATAGAACCGTCGGTCCCAAGCAGGCCAGCCGTATTCAAAGCGGCGTCAAAGCCAGCCGCGACGGGGCCTCCAGCATTACAGGAAGTCCTTCATTCATCGTCACGGAAGCCCTATGTCGAACACTCAACCTTTCTTTTCGCAATCGCTCGCGCAACGCGACCACGCCGTGCGAAACAGCATCCTGAAAGAACTCGAGCGGCAGCAGTCCCAGGTCGAAATGATCGCGTCGGAAAACATCGTGTCGCGCGCCGTGCTCGAGGCGCAAGGATCGGTGCTGACCAACAAGTACGCGGAAGGCTATCCGGGAAAGCGCTATTACGGCGGCTGCGAATTCGCCGATGAAGTGGAAGCGCTGGCCATCGACCGCATCAAGCAACTCTTCAATGCCGGCTTCGCCAACGTGCAGCCGCACTCCGGTGCGCAGGCCAACGGCTCGGTCATGCTCGCGCTCGCAAAGCCGGGCGACACGGTGCTCGGCATGTCGCTCGACGCGGGCGGCCACCTCACGCACGGCGCGAAGCCCGCGCTCTCCGGCAAGTGGTTCAACGCCGTGCAGTACGGCGTGAACCGCGAAACCACGCTGATTGACTACGACCAGGTCGAGGAACTCGCGCAGCAGCACAAGCCCAGCCTCATCATCGCCGGCTTTTCCGCCTACCCGCGTGCGCTCGATTTCGCGCGCTTTCGAGCGATCGCGGACGCGGTCGGCGCCAAGCTGATGGTGGACATGGCGCATATCGCGGGCATCATCGCAGCCGGGCGCCATCAGAACCCGGTCGAGCACGCGCACGTCGTCACGTCCACGACGCACAAGACGCTGCGCGGCCCGCGTGGAGGCTTCGTGCTCACCAACGACGAGGAGATCGCGAAGAAGATCAACTCGGCCGTGTTCCCCGGCTTGCAGGGCGGCCCGCTCATGCACGTGATCGCAGGCAAGGCGGTGGCGTTCGGCGAAGCGCTCGATCCGGGATTCAAGACCTATATCGACGGCGTGCTCGCCAACGCCAAAGCGCTGGGCGAGGTGCTGAAGGCGGGCGGCGTGGACCTCGTGACGGGCGGCACCGACAACCACCTGCTGCTCGTCGATCTGCGCCCGAAGGGCCTCAAGGGCAATCAGGTCGAGCAGGCGCTGGAGCGCGCCGGCATTACCTGCAACAAGAACGGCATTCCGTTCGACACCGAAAAGCCCACGGTCACCTCGGGCATTCGCCTCGGCACGCCTGCGGGCACGACGCGCGGCTTCGGCGTGGACGAGTTCCGCGAAATCGGCCGCCTGATTCTCGAAGTGTTCGACGCACTGCGCACGCACCCGGAAGGCGACGCCGCCACCGAGCAGCGCGTGCGCCGCGAGATCTTCGCCTTGTGCGAGCGCTTTCCGATCTATCCGCAGGCCTGATTCTTCATACCACCGCCTTTCAATTTCATACGCCAGTTCCGGAGCAGCTAATGAGCACTCTGCACGACAACAGCATCATCATCGACGGCCTGAACATTTCGAAATTCGAGCGTTCGGTGTTCGAGGACATGCGCAAGGGCGGCGTCACGGCCGTCAACTGCACGGTTTCCGTGTGGGAAGACTTCCAGAAGACCGTGGACAACATCGCGCAGATGAAGCAGCAGATTCGCGAGTACAGCGAGATTCTCACGCTGGTGCGCACGACCGACGACATTCTGCGCGCCAAGAAGGAGAACAAGACCGGCATCATTTTCGGCTTCCAGAACTCATATGCGTTCGAGGACAACCTCGGCTATATCGAGGTGTTCAAGGAACTCGGCGTGAACGTCGTGCAACTTTGCTACAACACGCAGAACCTGGTCGGCACGGGCTGCTACGAGCCGGACGGCGGGCTCTCCGGCTATGGGCGCGAAGTGATCCAGGAGATGAACCGCGTGGGCATCATGGTCGATCTTTCGCACGTGGGCGGGAAGACTTCGTCGGACGCGATTGCCTGCTCGAAGAAGCCGGTCACGTATTCGCACTGCTGTCCTTCGGGGCTCAAGGAGCACCCGCGCAACAAGACCGACGAGCAGCTGAAGGAAATTGCCGACGCGAACGGCTTCGTGGGTGTGACCATGTTCGCGCCGTTTCTCAAGAAAGGACCGGATTCGACCGTCGAGGATTATCTCGAAGCGATCGAATATGTAGTCGATCTGATCGGCGAAGACCGCGTGGGCATCGGCACGGACTTCACGCAAGGCTACAGCACCGAGTTCTTCGACTGGATCACGCACGACAAGGGCCGTTATCGCCGCCTCACGAATTTCGGCAAGGTCGTGAACCCCGAGGGCATCCGCACGATAGGCGAATTCCCGAACCTCACCGCGGCGATGCAAAAAGCGGGCTGGAGCGAGGCGCGCATCAAGAAGGTGATGGGCGAAAACTGGCTGCGCGTGTTCGGCGAAGTCTGGGGCGGTTGAGCATCGGGGCGTAACGCCCCGAACGCGCCACACAAAGAGTCCATTTTCACCATTTAGAAAGCCTAAATAAATTTGCTCACTGAATCACTGGAGCCCCACGAAATGCAACCGCAACTGCCGATCGATGTCGATCCCGCCACCGGCGTCTGGACCACGGACGCGCTGCCGATGCTGTACGTTCCGCGCCACTTCTTCACCAACAATCACACCGCGGTGGAAGAGGCGCTTGGCCGCGACACGTATGCCGGGATTCTTTACAAGGCGGGCTACAAGTCCGCGTACCACTGGTGCGCGAAGGAAGCCGAAAAGCACGGCATCGAAGGCATGGCCGTGTTCGAGCATTACCTGAAGCGTCTTTCGCAGCGCGGCTGGGGCCTCTTCACGATACGCGAGGCCGACCCGGCCACGGCGCGCGCGAAGATCGAACTGCGTCATTCGTCGTTCGTGCTGGCGCAGCCGGGCAAGGAGGGCAAGCTCTGCTACATGTTCGCGGGCTGGTTCGCGGGCGCGATGGACTGGGTGAACGACACGACGGAAGGCGGAAAGACCGCGCCGCGTTCGCAATCGAAAGAAGTGCAATGCGCCGCCGAAGGCCACGCGCACTGCGTATTCGAAGTCTCGCCGATCGCTGCCTGAACGACCGCGCGCCCCGTAATACAGGACATACCGAAAGACACGAACGCCAGAGGTCGTCTGCGATGCGCTACCCAAATCTGTTCAAACCCTTGACGCTCAATCAGCTCACGCTGCGCAACCGCATCGTCAGCACGGCACATGCCGAGGTCTACGCGGAGCCGGGCGGCTTGCCGGGCGACCGCTACATCCGCTATTACGAGGAAAAGGCGAAGGGCGGCGTGGGCCTCGCCGTATGCGGCGGGTCGAGCCCGGTGTCGATCGACAGTCCCCAGGGCTGGTGGAAATCGGTGAATCTCGCGACCGACAAGATCATCGACCCGCTTGCGCGTCTCGCGGAGGCCATGCACCGGCACGGCGCGAAGATCATGATCCAGGCCACCCACATGGGCCGCCGCTCGGCGTTCCATGGCGAGCACTGGCCGCATTTGATGTCGCCTTCGGGCGTGCGCGAGCCCGTGCACCGCGGCAACGCGAAGATCATCGAGGTCGAGGAAATCCGCCGCATCATCGGCGACTTTGCGACCGCCGCGAAGCGCGTGAAGGACGCGGGAATGGACGGCATCGAGATTTCGGCGGCGCACCAGCATCTGATCGACCAGTTCTGGAGTCCGCGCACGAACTTTCGCACCGACGAATGGGGCGGCTCGCTCGAAAACCGTCTGCGCTTCGGCGTGGAGGTGCTCAAGGCCGTGCGCGAGGCCGTGGGCAAGGACTTTTGCGTCGGCCTGCGCATGTGCGGCGACGAGTTCCACGAAGACGGCCTCGATCACGAGCAGTTGAAGGAGATCGCGCAGGCCATGGCGGAAACCGGGCTCATCGACTACCTCGGCGTGATCGGCTCCGGTGCGGACACGCACAACACGCTCGCGAACTGCATGCCGCCCATGGCACTGCCGCCCGAGCCGTTCGTGCATCTCGCGGCGGGCATCAAGTCGGTGGTCAAGCTGCCGGTCATGCATGCCCAAAGCATTCGCGACGCGGGCCAGGCCGAGCGCCTTCTCGCGAGCGGGATGGTCGATCTCGTGGGCATGACACGCGCACAGATCGCCGATCCGCACATGGTCATCAAGATCCGCGACGGCCGCGAAGACGAGATCAAGCAATGCGTGGGCGCGAACTACTGCATCGACCGCCAGTACAACGGCCTCGACGTGCTGTGCGTGCAGAACGCGGCGACCTCGCGCGAAGCGACCATGCCGCATGTCATCGAGAAATCGCGCGGCCCGAAGCGCAAGGTCGTGGTGGTTGGCGCCGGCCCAGCCGGGCTCGAGGCGGCCCGCGTGGCGCGGTTGCGCGGCCATGACGTCGTGCTGTTCGAGAAGAACGACGCCGTGGGCGGCCAGATCCTGCTGGCGGCGAAAGCGCCGCAGCGCGAGCAGATGGCGGGCATCGTGCGCTGGTTCGACATGGAGACGAAGCGCATCGGCGTTGATCGCCGCCTTGGCGTGAGTGCCGACGAGAAAACGATCCTCGCCGAAAAGCCCGACATCGTCGTGCTCGCCACGGGCGGGTCGAGCTTCACGCAGCAGGTTCCGGCCTGGGGCGTGGAAGACGGCCTCGCGGTGAGTTCGTGGGACATTCTTTCCGGCCGCGTGGAGCCGAAGCAGAACGTGCTGGTCTACGACGGCGTGAGCACGCATGCGGGCGCGGGCGTTGCCGATTTCATTTCGAACCGCGGTTCGAAGGTCGAAATCGTCACGCCCGACGTGAAGGTCGCCGACGATGTGGGCGGCACGACGTTCCCGATCTTCTATCGGCGCCTCTATGCGCAGGGCGTGATTCATACGCCGAATTACTGGCTCGACCG
>DATBXG010000376.1:0-12602 GCA_036514415.1 Paraburkholderia sp. | reverse complement strand
CTTGCTCGCCGCGAGCGCGTCGATGAAGCAGTTCGCGGTGGAGCCCGTGCCGACGCCGATCACGGCGCCTTCCGGCACGTTCGCGTTGACATAGTCGGCGGCGGCCTGGCCGACCAGTTGCTTGAGTTCGTCTTGAGTCATGGGAGTACAGCCCGAGGAGGAGAAAAACGCGGAAGACGCATAGTTTACCGGAGTTGCGGGCACGGGCTGTCCGCAACTCGCCGGATCACGCCTGGGCGATCAGCGCGCGCTCGAGCGCTGTCGCACTGCTTCGAACAGGCACACGCCCGAAGCGACGGAAACATTCAGGCTCTCGACCGTGCCCGCCATCGGAATCTGCATGACTTCGTCGCAGGTTTCGCGGGTGAGGCGGCGCATGCCCTCGCCTTCGGCGCCCAACACGAGCGCCACCGGGCCATCGAGCTTCGTCTCGTAGAGGCTCGCGCTCGCGTCGCCGGCGGTGCCCACCACCCACACGCCCGCCTCCTTGAGCTCGCGCAGCGCGCGCGCGAGGTTCGTGACGGTGATGTACGGCACGGTGTCCGCTGCGCCGCTCGCCACCTTCGCGGCCGTGGCGTTCAGCCCCACGGCGCGGTCGCGCGGCGCGATCACCGCGTGCGCGCCTGCCGCGTCGGCCACGCGCAGACACGCGCCGAGATTGTGCGGATCGGTCACGCCGTCGAGCACGAGCAGCAGCGGCGAGCCCTGGATGCCGTCGAGCAGCTCCGCGAGATTCTGCGCGAGCGCCAGATCCCGCACGCGGGCCACCACGCCCTGGTGGCGCTCCGTGTGAGCGAGGCCCCAGAGGCGCGTTTCGTCGGCTGCGATCACGCGCGCGCCGGCTTCCTTCGCGGCGTGCAGGAAGTCCTGCATGCGGCGGTCGCGGCGCGTCGGATCGTAGTAGACATCCTCGACCGTGGACGCGTCGTGCCGCAAGCGCGCGGTCACCGCATGAAACCCGTAAAGAACCTTGAGACGTGACATGACTGAGACAACCCCTGATGAACGGTTTGCGGCGCAGACACTGTGCCGCCGACAACGATGATGCAGCCGGCCGCGTGGTGCGGTCCGGCGCTTGCGTGTCGCCCCCGCATGTGGCTAAAAGGCGCGGCACGCAAGTGAAAAAACCGGGCACGCGCACAGCGGCGCGGCCCGGACATGAAACGGCGGCGGAGCGCTGAGCGCCCCGCGTGGCGCTCAGCGCTTCTTGCGCGACGCCTGCTTTTTGGCCGTCGACTTGGCGGCCGCACGCTTCTTCGCGGTCTTGGCTGCGCCGCGCGCCGCGCGCGCCTCCTTCACCGCGGCGCTCGGCGCCGGCGCGGCACGCTTCTGGCGCGCCATGTCGCCGCCCGGTATCGCGCGCACGCGCGGACCACCTTCCATACCGCCCTTGTCGGCTGGCATCGGCCGGCTGCCACCCGCCTTCACGGGCGTATCGCGCACGAGACGGAAGTCGATCTTGCGGGCGTCGAGATCCACGCGGCTCACCTGCACGCGCACGCGATCCGAGAGGCGATAGCGAATGCCGGTGCGTTCGCCGCGCAGCTCGTTCTTGATCTCGTCGTACTGGAAGTAGTCGGAGCCCAGCTCCGTCACGTGCACGAGACCTTCGATGAAGAGCGCGTCGAGCTGCACGAAAATGCCGAACGACGTCACGCCGCTCACCATCCCACCGTATTCCTCGCCGAGCTTGTCGCGCATGAAGTAGCACTTGAGCCACGCCTCGACGTCGCGCGAAGCCTCGTCGGCGCGGCGCTCGTTTGCCGAGCAGTGCAGGCCCAGCTCTTCCCAGATCGCCGTGTTGCTCCCCCGGGCGCGCCGGCCGCGCTTCTCTTCGTCCTCGGCCTGCAGCGCGCGGGCGCGCGGCGAGAGCGCGGTGTTGAGCTCGACGCCCTCAGGCGCCTGCGGCTGGTACTTCTTGCCTTGCAGGATCGCGTAGATCGCGCGGTGCGTAAGCAGGTCGGGATAGCGGCGAATCGGGCTCGTGAAGTGCGCGTAGGCCTCGTAGGCCAGCCCGAAGTGCCCGATGTTGTCCGGGCTGTAGACGGCCTGCTGCATCGAGCGCAGCAGCATGGTCTGCAGCATCTGCGCGTCGGGCCGGTCGCGGATGTGCGCCATCAGCGCGGCGTAATCGCTTGCGTGCGGCGAGTCGCCGCCGCCGAGCGAGAGCCCCATGCCGCGCAGGAAAGTGCGCAGATTCTCGAGCTTCTCGGCAGTCGGGCCCGCGTGCACACGGTACAGGCCCGGGTGCTTGTGGCGCTTCATGAAGTCCGCCGCGCACACGTTCGCGGCGAGCATGCACTCCTCGATCAGCTTGTGCGCGTCGTTGCGCTGGCGCGGCACGATCTGCTCGATCTTGCCCTGCGCGTTGCAAACGATATACGTCTCGGTCGTGTCGAAGTCGATCGCGCCGCGTTTCTGGCGCGCAGCGAAGAGCGACTTGTACACGCCGTAGAGGTTCTGCAGTTGCGGCAGCAGGGCCGCGCGGCGTGTCGCCTCCGGTCCCTTGGTGTTGGTGAGCACCGCCGCGACTTCGGTATACGTGAGGCGCGCAGCCGAGTGCATGACGCCCGGATAGAACTGGTACGCCTTGATCTCGCCACGCGCGGTAATCACCATGTCGCACACGAGCACGCAGCGATCGACGTGCGGATTGAGCGAACACAGGCCGTTCGAGAGCTTCTCGGGCAGCATCGGAATCACGCGGCGCGGGAAATACACCGAGGTGCTGCGCTCGATCGCGTCGACGTCGAGGCCGGTGCCGGGCAGCACGTAATGCGAAACGTCGGCGATCGCGACGATCAGGCGGAAGCCCTCGCCGCGACCGACCTGGACCGGCTCGCAATAGACGGCGTCGTCGAAGTCGCGCGCATCTTCGCCGTCGATCGTGACGAGCGGCACGTCGCGCAGATCGACGCGATAGCGGATGTCGGTGGGGCGCACGGCATCGGGCAGCTTTGCGGCTTCGTCGAGCGCGGGCTTGCTGAATTCGTGCGGCACGCCGTACTTGCGCACGGCGATCTCGATCTCCATGCCGGGATCGTCGATGTCGCCCAGCACTTCCATCACGCGGCCGAGCGGCTGCGAATGGCGGCTGGGGAAATCAGTCAGCTCGACGACCACGACCTGGCCGACCTTGGCCTTCTTGGGATTCTGCGTGACGAGAATGTCGTGGCCGATGCGCTTGTCCTCGGGCGCGACGATCAGCGCGCCGTTCTCGTTGAGCAGGCGCCCGATCACGCTGCGATTCGCGCGGTCGGTGACTTCGACGATATGCCCTTCCGGGCGACCGCGCCGGTCATAGCCGACGATGCGCGCGAGCACGCGATCGTTGTGCATGACCTTCTGCATTTCGCCTTGCGGCAGGAACAGGTCGTCCTGCCCGTCGTCGCGTACGAGGAAACCGTAGCCGTCACGATGCCCCTGCACGCGACCCGCGACGAAATTCGAGGGATGGGCGAGCTGGTAGTGACCGCGCGAATCGAGCCGGATCTGCCCGTCTCGCTCCATGGCGGCGAGCCGCCTGAAGAACCCTTCGCGCTCCTGGCGCTTGATGGAGAGCGCCTCGGCGATATCGTTCGCGGTGCACGGCGAGTCGCTGGTCCGCAGCACGCCCAGGATCTCTTCGCGGCTGGGAATCGGGTACGGATATTTGCTCAAGGGCTTGTCGATGGTTGTTCTCGTTGCGTGGACGTCGGATTTCGCGCGGCCCAAATGTGCGATACGAATGTGCAATACATCCGGGCGGCGCCCCGGACTTCGAATGCTGCAATCTGCCGGCCCGCGCGAGGACTGCCTGTCCGCTCGCACCGCATGCGCCACACTCCACGCACTGAAACGCGCGGAACTCCGTGCACTACGTGCGCTAGCCGGCGGAACTGCTGCGAGGCATTCTAACACCCGCATCGCACCCTACGAGACGCGTGGGCGGCGTCGCGGCGCGCTGAAGCGGTCCCGCCATGCGGCCGATGACGCATCGGCAACGGCGCCTTGCGGCGCTCCACAAAACGCTTGACAGCCGCTTTCGGCCAGCTATAATTGCCGTCTTTGCTGCACGACACACGTTGGACAGCAAACGACACCTTGCCCAGGTGGCGGAATTGGTAGACGCACCAGGTTCAGGTCCTGGCGGTGGCAACACTGTGGAGGTTCGAGTCCTCTCTTGGGCACCAGATTCAAAAGGCCGGCTTCATGCCGGCCTTTGTCATTTGTATCGCCGCTTTATGTCGATGCAATGAGGACAACTGCCCTGCTATCGCGCGAAGCGCAGTAGTCATCTTCCCGAGATGAAGATTTTTTGGAAAGATCTATTGACAGCCTCACTCAAACGCGCCATAATTTCTGTCTAGTTTGAAGACGTGCCCAGGTGGCGGAATTGGTAGACGCACCAGGTTCAGGTCCTGGCGGTGGCAACACTGTGGAGGTTCGAGTCCTCTCCTGGGCACCATGCGAAGTTTCATGAACTTCCATCGAAGTCTTCAACTCATTGAAAAAGCCCGCAAATGCGGGCTTTTTTGTCTTCCAGGGTCTGGGGCAGGCCTGCTTCGAGGGAACGCCCCCTTCCCGCCATCCATCAACCGCGCCCATCAGGCAGCCGGTGCCGTCTTGCGCTCGTCTAGCGGCGCAAAGTGGGTTTCACGCTGGAGATCGTCGACGTCTTCCTGCTCGGCTGTTGACAGTTCGCTGGCGCGGAAGCCCGTGCGGTTCAGGAGTCCGATCATGCAGACAAGCGAGACCAGCGCATAGATTGCCGATGCAATGGCCACGCCCGTGATGCTCTTCGTGGCATTGAGCAGCGATTGAGCCAGTACCGGCGTTCCCCCGCCCACCACGAGCGAACAGAGTTGATACGAGAGCGACAACCCTGTGTAGCGCACCTTTGCGGGAAAGACCCGTGCGAGGATGCCGCCCACCGCGCCGTAAAACATCGAGTGCGGAATGGTTGCGAGACACATGCCGACCACGGCGATCCAGTAAGCCTTCGTCTCGATCGCGAAGAACATGGCCGGCATCAGGATGAATTCCGGCAGCACCATCAGGCAGACGGCCTTGCGCATGTCCATCCGCTGCACGAGCAGCGCGCCGAGCGGTTGCGTGAGGAACTGGACGATCAGCGCAACCACAATGATGCTGAGAAACGTCCCTTGGGTGTAGCCTAGCTCCTTCGTAGCCCACGAAAGCGCGAATGTGGTCTTGAAGTACGTGACATGGATCACGGGCAGCACACCAGCAGCCAACAGCACGATCACCCAGTGTTTGCGCAGCACTTCCGCAACGGGAAGTTTCACGGTCTTGTTCTGCCTGAGGACGCGCTTCATGTCCTCCGGTTCTTCGAGCTTCAGCCGAACCATCATGCCAACGATTACCAGGGTGGCGGAGAGCAGGAACGGAATGCGCCAACCCCACGCGATAAAGTCCGGCGTGGGCAACGCGCTCAACGCAAAAAAGACCAGCGTAGCCAGCAGGTTGCCGGTCGGCGAGCCCTGCTGCGCAAACGCCGAATAGAGAATGCTCTTGTGCTTCGGCGCACTTTCGCTGGCGATCAACACCGCGCCTCCCCACTCCCCGCCCACGGCGATGCCCTGGATCACCCGCAGCACCACCAGGCCGATCGGCGCCCACGCGCCGATCTGCGCGTAGCTGGGCATGAGGCCGATACCCGTGGTAGCCACGCCCATCATCATGAGTGTGATCACGAGCGTGGTCTTGCGGCCGATACGGTCGCCGAGGTGCCCGAAGATAAGGCCACCGATCGGCCGGGCAACGAAACCCGCCCATAGCGTCAGGAACGACAGTAGCGTGGCGACACCGGGGTCGAGCGAACTGGGAAAGAATACCTTGCCGAATACGAGCGCGGCAGCAAGGCCATAGATGTAGAAGTCATACCACTCGATCGTCGTGCCGACAAAGGCTGCTATCGCGGCACGCACGGGCTGACCGTGTTTCTGACCTGTCATGTCCGTCTCCATGTTCTGTTTTTCATGTATTCAAGCGACGCCTGATGCCGTCGCCGCAGCGGCGTCCGTACGTGGCACGGCTGCTGCGCAACAATACTAGTCAGGATGACGATAAATGACTAATACAGGATATTTTATGTTCGATAGATGATTCTTATTGTTAGGCAGTGTCGCGAGATGTAGAACGCTCCCGGGAAATAGTTGTTATACGCACTCCAAACTAATTAGGAGGCGACGCAGCTGCGGCTCGATGCTCGTCACCGTGGTCGCGCTGCCAAACGGGCCCCATCGGTCGACATTGCGGCCGTCGCCAACTGCGATGCGTGCCGGGCACCACCGTACCCGCCATTCCCAATCGTGCGCGCGACGCGCGCGCCAACGCGCGGCGCCCTGCGCAACACGTGTTATTCCCGGGCCCCCAGCGGCGAGGGCGCGAACGCCGGGTCGGCAATCTTCGCCTCCACGCCCGACTGAAAGATCCAGCGCCGGCGCATCGGTTGCAGGATCACCTTTGCGCTCACGCCCGCCATCATCGCCACGCAGGCGACCATGTCGAACACCATGTTCCAGCCGCCCTGCATCGCAAGCAGCGTGGCGACGGGCACGAGCATCGCGGCCGTTCCTTTCGCGGTGTAGAGCGTGCCCGCGTTGCCGGCCGCGTATTTCGCTCCAAACGTATCGGCGCAGGTCGCCGGAAAGTTCGAGAAGATGTCGCCGTAAAACAGGAACACGAGCCCGGAGAACAGGATGAAGAGATACGGGTCGTGGCCGAATGCCCGCAGGCCTAGCAGCGCGAGCCCTTCGCCGAGAAATGTGATGAACATCGTGTTCTCGCGGCCAATGCGATCCGAGATGAGCCCGCACAGCGGCCGCGTAAAGCCGTTGCAGAGGTTGTTGATCGAGAGCGTCATGGTGAGCAGCGGCAGCGTCGCCGTCATGAGAGTGACCGGCATGGAGGCGAAACCGTAGCTCTTCGCAATCGGGCCGATTTGCGCCGTCGCGATGATACCGCCCGCCGCCACGCACACGAACATCGCGTACATCACCCAAAAGACGGGCGCGCGGACCATCTGCCTGGTCGTGTAGTCCGTCTTCGTCGCCACGATGCGCTTCATCCCGGAGGCATACGCAGGAGGCTTCGGCCGCACCATTACGAGCGCAAGCGCCATGATGCAGGCGCCTTGCAGGAGTCCGAAGAATACGAACGCGCGCTCATATCCCGAGTGCTGGATCATGTTCGAGATCGGAATAACCGTGAGCGCCGCGCCCGCGCCGAAGCCGGCCGCCGTCATGCCCGCCGCGAGCCCGCGCCGATCCGGAAACCACTTGAGAGCCGTGCCCACGCAGGTGCCGTACACGCAGCCCGCGCCGATGCCCGAAATCACGGCCGCGACATAGAGCACCGGCAGCGCGGGCGCCCAGGCGTCGAGCACCCAGCCGAGGGCGACGCAGCACGCGCCGCCCATCACCACGGGGCGCGGGCCGAAACGATCCACCAGCCAGCCCTCCACGGGCACGAGCCATGTTTCCGTCACGATGAAAATCGAAAAGGCGAGCTGGATCGCAGCCTGCCCCCAGTGATGCCGTGAGTCCATCGGCACGACGAAGAGCGTCCATGCGTACTGCAGGTTCGCGACGAGCCCCATGCAGAGAATGCCTGCCACGAGTTGCACCCAGCGGTTGTGCCGCCGGGCGGTGTAGCCGCCTTCGATACGTTCGGTATATGCCACGTTGTCTGTCTCCGTCCGTTGTGAATGCCCGCGGGGTTTTCGCGCATCGCCTCAACACCAGCGCGCTCTCGACTTCCCGCGGCACAGCCAGCACGGCAGGCGTTCACCCGTCGCGCCTTCCATCAAACGTCAAGCCGCTTCGAGTTGCCGCAGCAATGCATCGACGCTGCCCTTCGCGTCGCCGAACAGCATTCGCGTGTTGTCCTTATAGAAGAGCGGATTGTCCACGCCCGCGTAGCCCGTCGCCATGCTGCGCTTGGAGACGACCACGGTGCGCGCCTTCCACACCTCCAGCACCGGCATGCCGGCGATCGGACTGCCCGCATCCTCCTGCGCACCCGGATTGACGATATCGTTCGCGCCGATCACGAGCACGACGTCGGTGCTGGTGAAATCTTCGTTGATCTCGTCCATTTCGAGCACGATGTCGTACGGCACCTTCGCCTCCGCGAGCAGCACGTTCATGTGGCCAGGCAGGCGCCCCGCTACGGGGTGGATACCGAAGCGCACCCGTATGCCGAGCGCGCGCAGCCGCCGCGTGATCTCGCTGATGGTGCCCTGCGCCTGCGCGACGGCCATGCCATAGCCCGGCACGATCACGACCTCCTGCGCATCGCGCAGGAGCGACCCCACTTCATCCACGGTGGTCGCCACCACTTCGCCCTGCGGTGCTGCGCTTGACGCGGCGCTCGTCGTGCCGAAGCCCCCGAGGATCACCGAAACGAAGCTGCGATTCATCGCGCGGCACATGATGTAGCTGAGAATCGCGCCACTCGAGCCGACGAGCGCGCCCGTGGTGACGAGCAGATCGTTGTCGAGCATGAAGCCCGTTGCCGCGGCGGCCCAGCCCGAATAGCTGTTGAGCATCGAGACCACCACCGGCATGTCCGCGCCGCCGATCGCCATGACGAGGTGCACGCCGAGCGCCGCCGCCAGCACGCACATGACGATGAGCGCATAGAGCGCGTCGCCGCCATCGGGCGCACTGACGAAGCGATAGCCGAGCACGATGCACGCGCCCAGCACGACCGCGTTGAGCAGATGCCGCGCGGGCAGCACGAGCGGCTTGCCGCTCACCGTGCCCTGCAGCTTCAGGAACGCGACGATCGAGCCGCTGAACGTGACCGTGCCGATGAAGGCGCCGACGTAGATCTCCGTGTCGTGGATCGCGCGCTCGACGCCGCTCATCGCGGTCGCCGGCGAGAGAAAGTTCGCGAAGGCGATCAATGTCGCCGCGAGACCGACGAAGCTGTGCAGCACCGCGACGAGCTGCGGCATCTGCGTCATCTCCACCCGGCGCGCGAGGATCGCGCCGAGGCCGCCGCCCACCAGCGCCGCGATCAGCGCGATCTGCAAGCCCGCGCCGCTCGTGACGAGCAAGGTTGCGAGCACGGCGATCACCATGCCGGTCACGCCGTAAAGATTGCCGCGCCGCGCACTCGCGGGATGACTCAGCCCTCGCAGGCTGAGGATGAAGAGCGTCGCCGCACCGAGCCACGCCATGTTGCCGATTCCGTTGAGCATGACGTCTCCTCAGGTCCGTTGGAACATCTTCAGCATGCGCTGCGTGACGAGAAAGCCGCCCGCGATGTTGACGGTCGCGACGACGAGCGCAATGCCCGCCAGCACGGTCACGATCGTGCTGGCATTGCCCGGATGCAGCAATGCGCCGATCACGATGATCCCGCTGATCGCATTCGTTACGCTCATGAGCGGCGTGTGCAGCGCGGGCGTGACGTTCCAGACCACCTGATAGCCGACGAACACGGCGAGCACGAACACGGTGAAGTGCGTGACGAACGCCGGCGGCGCGACCGCGCCGAGCGCGAGCAGCAGCAACGCTGCCACGATGAGTGCGGCGAGCGACCAGACGCCGTTGCGGCGCACGGCCCGCGCGTCTTCGACTTTCGCGTTGGCGATCGCGACGACGGGCTTCGTCTGCGCAGCCGCTTGCGGCGTGGCGCTGACCTGCCCCGGCGGCGGCGGCCAGCACACCTGGCCGCGCTGCATCACGGTGGTACCGCGCTGCACGACATCGTCCATGTCGAGCTTGAGTGCGCCGTCTTTCGCGGGCGTGAGATCGGTCAGCAGATGGCGCACGTTGGTCGCGTAAAGCTGGCTCGACTGGTTCGCCATGCGGCTCGGCAGATCCATATAGCCGATCACGGTCACGCCGTTGGCGTTCACGACTTCGCCCGGGCGCGTCAGCTCGCAGTTGCCGCCCTGCTCGGCCGCCATGTCGACGATCACGCTGCCCGCGCGCATGCAGGCCACCGTCTTTGCGTCGATGAGACGCGGCGCCGGTTTGCCCGGAATGAGCGCCGTCGTGATGATGATGTCGACTTCGCGTGCCTGGGCCTCGAAAAGCGCCATCTCCGCTTCGATGAACTTCGCGCTCATCTGTTTGGCGTAGCCGCCCGAGCCGCCGCCCTCCTCCTCGATGTCGATGCTCAAGAAGTCCGCGCCCATGCTCTCGACCTGCTGGCCGACCTCGGGCCGCGTATCGAACGCGCGAACGATCGCACCGAGCCCGCGAGCCGCGCCGATCGCCGCAAGCCCGGCCACGCCGGCGCCGATCACGAGCACCTTGGCGGGCGGCATCTTGCCGGCCGCCGTGATCTGCCCCGTGAACACGCGGCCAAAATGCTGGGCCGCCTCGACGACCGCGCGATAGCCGGCCATGTTGGCCATCGAGCTCAACGCATCGAGCTTCTGCGCGCGCGAGATGCGCGGCACGCAGTCCATCGCGAGCACCGTCGCCTCGCGCGCGGCGAGCTGCTCGAGCAACGCCGCGTTTTGCGCGGGCCAGACGAAGCCGATCAGCGTCGCGCCCGGCTTGAGCCGCTGCACCTCTTCGCTCAAAGGCGGTCGAACCTTGATGACGATGTCCGCGCCGCTCCACAGCGCGCGCTTGTCATCGACAATGCGCGCGCCTGCCGCGCGATACGCGTCGTCCGGGTAGGACGCGTTCGCGCCCGCCGCCGTTTCGACTTCCACGGCATAACCGAGTTTGATTAGTTGTGCCACACTTTCTGGCGTCGCCGCTACGCGGCGTTCGCCTTCGTGTGCCTCGCGGGGAACCGCAATGGTCATCGCCATGATGTGCCTCCGTGCGTCGGGGAAAGACGCGAAGCGGCGAGAACGTGCGGAATCGGCGGCGCGCCAGTGCACCTGGCGCGCCGAAAGCGTAGCCACGACTTCATGAAACGTCTCCTGTGTCGGCTGGAGTTGGCGCTCGAGCGCCTTACCCTGGCCCCATGTTGGAATGCTTTGCGTGCCGCGGCTCGAAAAGGGCATTTGCCCTATGACGCCAGGCTGGGCGAATTGCCGCTCTTGAGAAACGCGAGCGCCGCCTCCCGCGCGCCGGCAATAGCGGCTGCCTCGCTTTCGAATACGGTTTCGTCGGCCACCCACTGACGGGGGAAAACGGCCGACGGATCGTCCGCAGCAGCCTCGACCGTATGAATTGCGGCGAACGCGGCCCAGCCGCCGTTGTGGATCAACTGACGGGCCGAGAGTTCGACCTTGAAATGTCCGAGTCTTTCGGTGTGCATCGACATGCCCCCGACGATCAGGATTGCTGAGCTTGTGCTTCCAGTTCCGTGATGCGCTTCTTGAGCGCGCGCTCTTCCTGGAAGCGCGCCGTTTCGTCGCGGATCACGGCGACGATGCCGTCGAGTTCGCCTTGCGGCGAGTGCAGCAGCGCCACGGTGAAGGCGATGGAAAGCGCCTTGCCCGCCTTGTCCACGGCCGGCACGCGCAGCACGTCATTGCCATAGCGCGTCTGGCCGGTCGCCATCGTCTTGTGATAGCCCTCCCAATGGCGGCCGCGCAACCGCTCGGGAATGATCACGTCGAGTGTCTTGCCGAGCGCTTCTTCCTGCGTATAGCCGAACATGCGCGTCGCCGCGGCATTCCAGTAAGTGATGTCGCCGGCTGCGTCCGAGATGACGATGGCGTCCCCAATGGCGTTTGCGAGCTGCTCGAAATCGATGGCGGATTGCATGGCGATGATTATGTGGGGTGAGTCGTTTATCGTCGCCGCGTGGTTACGCGGCGTCCTGCCTGCCGGTCTGGTCTTGCGGGTGCCGCGCGGGCGCAGCGTATGCCGCGCCCGCCTTCTGACTGCTTTGTACCTGCTTTGCGCCTGCGTCCTCAGCCTGCGGACCTCAAACCGCGCGCACTTCGTGCAGCGCCGCGATCTGCTGCGCCGTGTAGCCAAGGTCGGCCAGCACCTCGTCGGTGTGTTCGCCGAGCAGCGGCGAACCCGTGATCTCCGGCTGCAGATCCGAGAACTTGATCGGGCTGCCCACCGTGAGGTACGCGCCGCGCTCCTTGTGCGGCACCTCCACGATAGTACCGCTAGCCCGCAGCGACGGGTCATTGGCGATTTCCTTCATGCTGAGCACCGGCGCGCACGGAATGTCGAATTTGCGCAGGATATCGACCGCTTCGAACTTCGTCTTGTCGGCGAGCCACGCCTCGATCGTCGCGAAGATGTCGAAGATGTGCGGCTGACGCGCCTGTGCCGTAGCGTAGTTCGGGTCGTCGATCCATTCGGGTTTGCCCAAGGCACGGCAGATCGGCTCCCACGCGTGCCCCTGCACCGTGAAGTAGATGTACGCGTTCGGATCCGTTTCCCAGCCCTTGCACTTCAGCACCCAGCCCGGCTGGCCGCCGCCGCCGGCATTGCCGCCGCGCGGCACGACGTCGCTGAACGTGCCGTGCGGGTACTGCGGATATTCCTCGAGGTAGCCGACGCGATCCAGACGCTGCTGGTCGCGCAGCTTCACGCGGCACAGGTTGATCACACTGTCCTGCATCGACACGGCCACCTTCTGGCCCTTGCCCGTCTTGTCGCGGCCGATCAGCGCCGTGAGAATGCCGATCGCGAGGTGCATGCCCGTGTTGCTGT